>NZ_JBFAXI010000021.1:0-109832 GCF_040680735.1 Streptomyces sp. NPDC051987
CCGGCGCCCTCCCGCTGGCCCGGCCGCCGCCCCTGCGGGTCCCGCGAGGGTGGTCCGCACGGTCAGGCGCTGGACCGCACCACCAGATGAGACGGCAGCAGCAGGGGAGTGGGGTCTGCGCCCTCGATGACACCGACCAGCATGCGGGCCATCTCCCGTCCCAGGGCACGGATCGGCTGGTGCACGGTGGTCAGCGGCGGGTGTGCGATCTGCGCCACGGGGAGATCGTCGAAGCCCACGACGGCGACGTCGTGCGGAACCGAGCGGCCGCCTGCGCGCAGCGCACGCAGGGCCCCCGCCGCCATGTTGTCGTTCGCTGCGAACACTCCGTCCACGGTGGGATGTCTCTCGAGCAGCCTGGCCATGGCCGCGGCCCCGCTGGGCTCGTTGAAGTCCCCGGTCTCGGGGGCGTGCGGCCTTCTCCCGGCGAGCAGCATCGCTTCCCGGTACCCCTGGTAGCGTGCACGGCCCACCTCCGTGTCCAGCGGCCCGCAGATGGTGGCGATGTCGGTGCGTCCGCCGGCGAGCAGATGCTCGGTGGCGCGCCGTGCGCCGGCGACGTTGTCTATGTCCACGTACCAGCGCGGGTCGGCGCCTCCGGGGCGTCCGCCGTAGACGACCGGCAGCTCCGTCTCCGCTGCCAGGTGTGCCAGGGGGTCGTCGGCCTGCAGCGCCATCATCATCACGCCGTCCACGCCTCTGGACCGCAGCAGGTCCCCGACCCGCTTGCGGCCCCGGTCGGAGGCGGCCAGGCAGAGCATGAGATGCAGGTCGGCCTCTTCGAGGACACTGGAGACTCCGGCGATGACCTGTCCGAAGAAGGGGTCCGCGAGCACTGAGGGATCGTGCTGCGAGATGACGAGAGCCGCTGCTCCCGCCTGGCGCGTGGCCAGCGCCCGGGCCTTGGGGTTCGGCACGTATCCAAGTTCCCGTACGGCCCGCTCCACCGCCTCGCGTTTGGCACGGCTGACATGCGGAGCGTTGTTGAGTGCCCTTGACGCGACGGAGCGGGAGACCTCGGCGAGCGCGGCCACCTCGTCGAGCGTCGGCCGTCCCGACCGCGAGACCTCATTCATCACGTGCCCCTTCATGTCACCGCGTACGTGGAAGCCCTTCCATTCTTGTCTGCTCCGTCCTCCGACGCTTCTCCGCCACTCCCGACTTCCAGGGCCGGTGATCCTGTGGGAGGAGTGGCCTGTCGCTGCGCGGGAGGCCAACGAACCGCCAAGCCGCCCCGCAGCCCGCCTGGTTCAGCCCTGGAGGGTGGCGAGCCAGTCGGTGAGCAGGCGGTTGACCTCGTCCGGGCGCTCCTGCTGGATCCAGTGGCCGCAGGCGTCCAGGAGGTGGGAGGCCGACAGACCGGGGAGGGTGGTGGGGTAGGCGTCGATGGCGTCGGACATCCAGGTGGTGGAGGCGTCCAGGGTGCCGCCGAAGAACAGGGACGGCTGCTCGATCGGGGCTCCGCGGTGCGGGGCGAGGTCTTCCCAGTCGCGGTCCATGGTGCGGTAGCGGTTGAGGGCGCCGGTCAGGCCGGTGCGCTCGAACTCCCCGGCGTAGATGTCGAGGTCGTCCTCGCTCAACCATGCCGGCGGGCCTGTCGAGTACCCGATCATGTTCGGGCCCCAGGGCGAGCGCCTACGGCTGCGCACCTCTCCGTCAGCCGGCCGCGGGAACCGCCGACCGAGCTGACGTGTGGCTGCTGCTGGTGGGTCGGTCACAGGCGCTTCGCTGTGCGGTCGCGCAGCAGCAGCCACTGGCTCGCGTCTTCGGCGCCGCGTGAGTGCGCGGCCGGTCCGTGCAGCAGCACGGCGTAGGCCGCCCTCTCGGCCTTGTCCGGGGCGGCATGCCGGCCGGGCGCCTGAGGGGTCGGGAACGACCTCGTCATGCCTTTCCAGGCCTTGTCCGCGTTCGGAGTGCTGAGCATCGGCCCTCCCGGGCTCAATAGGGTCATGAAGGGGTTCACCGTCCATTCGGACGGCATCCGGGAGGCGCCCGGCACCCGGTCGACGATCGGGCGGGTCCGCTCCTCATGGAAGGTGATCCAGTTCCGCGCCCGGCCGTCTTCGCCCTCCTCGGTGAGGTTCTGCCCGCGCATGACGCCTCCTCGGTAGCACTGCCCACAGAATAGAACATCTGTTCCCATGATCGTGCGAACGATCCGTGGAGACCGCGCGGACACCGTTTCGGATCGCGTTTCCGATCGCTTGCGGCACCCCGATTTGAGGGGCCGGGCGCCGGGGTGGTTGGCTTGGTGCAACCCCGAGAACTCAGGTGCTGGAGGAAAGCGATGGCGCAGGTCGAGGCCACTACGGAGCGGGTCGTCGGCGCGGATGCGGAGACGGTGTTCGACGCGATCGCCGACTACAGCGGCACGCGTGCGAAGCTGCTCCCCGAACACTTCAGCGAGTACGAGGTGCGCGAGGGCGGCGACGGCGAGGGCACCCTCGTCCACTGGAAGCTGCAGGCCACCAGCAAGCGGGTCCGCGACTGCCTCCTGGAGGTCAGCGAGCCCACCGACGGCGAGCTGGTCGAGAAGGACCGCAACTCCTCCATGGTCACCACCTGGCGGGTCACCCCGGCCGGCGAGGGGAAGTCCAAGGTCGTCGTCCACACCACCTGGCAGGGCGCCGGCGGCATCGGCGGCTTCTTCGAGAAGACCTTCGCGCCCAAGGGCCTCGGCCGGATCTACGACCTGGTGCTCGACCGGCTCGCCGCCGAGGTCGAGAAGTAACCTCCCCGGAGACCGAGCCTGTTGACCGGGCCCCGCTGACCGGACCTGTCAAACGGACCCGTTCATCGGACTCGTTGACCGGACTCGTTGACCGGGCCTGCCGGCCAGGCCTGTTGGCCTCTCACCGGTTCGAGTGGATCTCCGTTCCGGTCGGACTCGTGCCGTAACTCGTCGCGCTTGCTCGCAGTTGTCGCCCTACGGGAAACAGGGCGGCGCTGGCGCGCAGGTGCGACGAGTGGAGCGGTACGTGGGCGGAACGACGCTGGTGCAGTACGAGGAACCGGCCGTGGCGTCGTCGGACGCCCCCGCGCCGGAACCCGCCCCGGCGCCCGGACTCGGTCCGCGCCGCACCTGGTTGGTGTTCTGCGGGCTGATGCTCGCCCTGCTCCTCGCCGCGCTGGACCAGATGATCGTGGCCACCGCGCTGCCGAGGATCGTCGGCGAGCTGCACGGCCTGGACCGGATGTCCTGGGCGATCACCGCCTATCTGCTCACCGCCACCGTCGGCCTCCCCGTCTACGGGAAACTGGGCGACCTCATCGGCCGCAAGGGCGTCTTCCAGTTCGCGATCCTCGTCTTCGCCGTCGGCTCCGCACTGGCCGGACGCGCGCAGAGCATGGACCAGTTGATCGCCTTCCGCGCCGTCCAGGGCGTCGGCGCGGGCGGGCTGATGATCGGCGTGCAGGCGATCATCGCCGACATCGTGCCGCCCCGGCAGCGCGGCCGCTTCATGGGCCTGATCGGCGCCGCCTTCGGCCTCGCCTCGGTCGCCGGACCACTGCTCGGCGGCTACTTCACCGACCACCTCTCCTGGCGCTGGTGCTTCTACGTCAACGTCCCCTTCGGGTTGGTCACCCTGGCCGTCGTCACCGTCGTGCTGAAGCTGCCGAAGCCCCGGCCCCGGGGACGGTTCGACGTGCTGGGCGCCCTGCTGCTCGCCGCCGCCTCCACCTGCGTGGTGCTGCTGACCAGTTGGGGCGGGACGGAGTACGCGTGGGGCTCACGGGTCATCATCGGGCTCGGCGCGGGAGCGGTGGCCGCCACCGGGCTGTTCCTCGTCGTCGAGCACCATGCCGTCGAACCCCTCATCCCGCCGCGGCTGTTCCGGGACTCCGTCTTCAACGTCACCGGCCTGGTCGGAGTGATCACCGGGGTGGCCCTGTTCGGCGCCGCCAGCTACCTGCCGACCTTCCTGCAGATGGTCGACGGCGCCTCGGCGACCGGGTCCGGGCTGCTCATGCTGCCCATGATGGGCGGGATCGTCGGCGCCTCGATCGTCGCGGGGCAGCTCATCAGCCACACCGGGCGCTACCGGATCCACCCGGTGCTCGGCGGCGGGCTGTCCGTGGTCGGCATGTGGCTGCTCTCCCGGCTCGACGCCGGCACCCCGCGCTGGCAGTACAGCATCTGGATGGCGGTCCTCGGCGCCGGGATCGGGATGGTGATGCCGGTGCTGGTCCTCGCCGTGCAGAACTCCGTACGGCCCGCCGACCTCGGCACCGCGACCAGCGCCAACAACTACTTCCGGCAGATCGGCGGCAGCGTCGGCGCGGCCGTCTTCGGCACCCTCTTCGCCGGCCGGCTCACCGACGCCCTGCACCGGCGCCTGCCCGCCCACGCCGGCGCCCGCCTTCCCGACCCGCAGTCCCTCACCCCGCAGCTCGTCCACGCGCTGCCCCCGGTCCTGCGTGACGCCTACGTCCGCGCCTACGCCGACGCCATGCCGCGGATCTTCCTCTACCTGGTCCCGGTGCTCGTCCTCGGCCTGCTTCTCGCCTGCTTCCTCAAGGAGAAACCGCTGGTGTCCCATCCCACCGCCGAAACGGGGTCCGAAACCGTGAACGCCCCGATCCCGCAGGCCCGGTCGCCGCACACCGGCTCCGGGATCCCCGTCTGCGGCACCGTCCAGCACCCCGACGGGACCGCGGTGCCACGGGCCGCGCTCACCCTCATCGACGCCGTCGGCCGGCAGGTCGGCCGGGGCGCCAGCGGCGAGGACGGCCGGTACGCCCTGGCCACGCCGGGCTCCGGGGCGTACGTCCTGATCGCCGCCGCCGGCGGCCACCAGCCGCAGGCCGTCACCGTGACGGTCGGCGAGCGGCCCGTCGAGCTGGACGTCGTCCTCGGCGGCGCCGGGCGCCTCGCGGGCAGCGTGCTCACCGCCGACGGCACACCGGTCCGGGACGCCACCGTCACCCTCACCAACGTGCACGGCGAGGTCGTCGCGGGCGTCCGCAGCGGCCGCGAGGGCGGCTATGTGATCACCGAGCTGGTGGCCGGCGAGTACACCCTCGCGGCCAGTGCCCCCGCATTCCGCCCGGCCGCCCTCCCGGTCACCGTCCAGGCCTCCCGGGAGACCCGGCAGGACGTCGAACTCGCGGGCGGGGCCGTGCTGAAGGGCACCGTCCGGGCCGGCGGCGGCCGCCCCGTGGAGGACGCCCGGGTGACGCTGCTCGACGCCGCCGGGAACGTCGTGGACACCCTCACCACCGGCGCCGACGGGGCGTTCCGGTTCGTGGACCTGTCCTCCGGCGAGTACACCGTCATCGCCGCCGGCTATCCGCCGGTCGCCACCGTCCTGCAGGTCGCGGGCGGCGGCCGCACCGAACGCGATCTCCAGCTCGGCCACGAGGACTGACGAGGCGCCGGACCGGGAACGGGCGCGCGCCGCACCGGGGCGCGGACCTGCGCGCCGGCGTGGCAAGGTGGAACCAATTCCAGCATTGCCACACATCGCGACCGGCGGCCACCGTACGGTAGTGGCGGGCGGCACAGATCTTTTGCGGAGCCGTGGGGAGAGAGGGCCTGGGCCATGGACCATGGCAGCGAGCGGGACACACATCCCGGCCTCGATGCTGGGGACGGCACGGCGGGCCGCGTCCCGCTGGCCGTGGTCGTGGTCGACCGCGAGGGGCAGGTCTCGCACTGGAGCAGCGGCGCCCGGCGGCTGTTCGGCGCCGCCAAGGAGGACGCGATCGGCCGCTCCGTCCTCGACCTGCTGCCCGTCTCCGGCGCACTCCCCGACGAGGACGAGATCACCCCGTACGGCGCCTACGCGGCGTACGACGGCCTCGGCCCCGACCTGGGGTCCTCGCTCGGCGGGCGGCTGAGCTACCCGGCCGCCGGCCGTGCCCGGCTCACCGTGCCGGACCGCGACCGCGCCGACGTGCTCTGGTGGGCCTACCCGCTGGTCGGGCCGGGGAACGAGCGGCTGCTGGTGCTCGCCGCCGACACCGAGCGGCTGCGCCGGGCCGAGCAGGACGAGGGCGTCGCCTTCGAGCGCATCGCGCCCGGCTTCGCCCTGCACACGGACTTCCCCGGCGCGGAGGAACTCGCCCGCCGGCTGCCCGAGATCCTGCCCAGCATGAGCGTGGACGAGAGCGCCCGGATCGTCGCCCAGGTCCTCGAACTCGGCTACCCCATCCTGGAGTTCAGCCAGAACGACCGGGTGCCCGTTACCCCCGACTGGGGTGTCGCCCGGCGCACCGAGCGGCTGGCCCGCCGGGAGCGCGCCGCCCAGGCGGCCGCCCAGGGCCTGCCGGTGCCCGCCGAACTCGCCGAGGACGAGGGCGAGGACCTGGAGTACGCGGCAGTCCGCGACCGCCTGGAGTTCCTCAACGAGGTCAGCGGGAAGATCGGCACCTCGCTCGACCTGTCCCGCACCATCATCGAGGTCAGCAGGGCCGTCGTGCCCCGCTTCACCGATGTCGCCGGCACCTACCTGCGCGAACAGGTCGTCGCCGGCGAGGGGTTCCCGGACGGTGTCCCGGACACCACCACCATGTGGCACCGGGTCGCCGTCGAGCACACCGACGAACCCGGCCGCTGGGACGACGTCGTGCCGGTCGGCGAGGCCATGCCGTTCCCGGCGCACACCCCGTTCTTCCAGTGCATGACCAGCGGTGAGCCGGTCCTGGTGCCCCGGATCAGCGAGGAGATGGGCCACGCCATCGCCTCCCAGTTCGAGAAGCGGGACATCCGGCCGCTGATCACCGGCCGTTCGATGCTGGTCGTCCCGCTCAAGGCACGCAATGTCGTGCTCGGCTTCATGATCCTGCTGCGTCACCCCGAGCGCGAGATGTTCAACGACATGGACCGGGTCACCGGCGCCGAACTCGCCGCTCGCGCGGGCCTCGTGCTCGACAACGCGCGCATGTACACCTACCAGGAGAGCGTCGCCGAGACCCTCCAGGACAGCATGCTGCCGCACATCCCGCCGCGCATGGCGGGCTGCGACATCGCCACCCGGTACCTGCCGGGCACCCTGCTCGGCCGCGTCGGCGGCGACTGGTTCGACTCGGTGAAACTCCCCGGGGCCCGCACCGCCCTGGTCGTCGGCGACGTGATGGGGCATGGCCTCAACTCGGCCGCGATGATGGGCCAGTTGCGGACCGCCGTGCAGACCATGGCGGCCATGGACCTGCCGCCCGCCCAACTCCTGCGCAATCTCGACGACCTGGCGCAGCGCCTCGGCGACAGCTATCTCGCCACCTGCCTCTACGCCGTCTACGACCCGATCGAGGGCGAACTGCACCTCGCCAACGCCGGCCACATCCCGCCGGTGCTGGTACGGGCGGTCGACGGGCGCAGCGAACTCCTCGACCTGCCCACCGGGGCGCCCATAGGGGTCGGCGGGGTCGCCTTCCAGTCGCTGCGGGTGCGCGTCGATCCCGGCGACCGGCTGGTCATGTGCACCGACGGGCTGGTCGAGATGCGCGGCGAGGACATCGGTGTCGGCCTCGCCACCCTCTGCGAGTCCGCCGCCCACCCGGCCGCCTCCATGGACGACGCCTGCGACACCATCATCCGCGCCCTCAACACCCGCGGCGGCCGCAAGGACGACGTCGCCCTGCTGATGGCCCGCCTCAACGGCATCGCGCCGGAGGACGTCGCCGAATGGCGGCTCGCCCTGGACCCGGCCGAGGTCCGCCGCGCCCGCGCCGTGGTCCGCGAGCAGCTGCACGACTGGGGCCTGGCCCGGCTCGCCGACCCGGCCGAACTGATGGTCAGCGAACTCGTCACCAACGCCCTGCGGCACTCCCACAGCCGACCGGTGCAGCTCCGGCTGATCCGTGGCGAGACGCTGCTCTGCGAGGTCGATGACGACGACCACACGCTGCCGACCCTGCTCAGCGCCGAACCCGGCGACGAGACGGGCCGCGGGCTGCGGGTGGTCTCCACCCTCGCCCGGGAGTGGGGCACCAGCCGTACGGCCGCCGGGAAGACCGTCTGGTTCGAGCTCACCGCACGGCGCCGCTGACCCGGGCCCCGCGGACCCGGAGGGCGCACGTCTGCCGAACAGGGCGTGAAGGAACGCGCCAGGCGCTTGTGGCCGAAACCCGCGCAGGATAAACCGTACTGGCCCGTCATTTACGGCGGGTCAAACGCGGCTGCTTCCTGGGGAGTTGGGCATGAGCGTGACGAGTCGGTACCGGAGTGCCTGGGAGGGCTTCTGGCGTGAGGCACCCGACGAGCCGGGGGAGGTGTTCTGGGACGCCGACCCGGCGGTGACCGCCGCCGTCCACGTCCCCCTCTTCGCCCCCCACCTCACCGACCCCGGCCTGCCCCTGGTCGACCTCGGCTGCGGCAACGGCACCCAGACCCGCTACCTCGCCGGACGCTTCCCACGGGTCCTCGGCACCGACATAGCCGAGGCCGCCCTGGACCACGCCCGGCACGCCGACCCCGCCGGACAGGCCGAGTACCGGCTCCTCGACGCGGCCGACAAGAGCGCGGCCGAGGCGCTGCACGCCGAGCTGGGCGACGCCAACGTGTACATGCGGGGCGTCCTGCACCAGTGCGAGCCCGACGACCGCCAGCCGCTGATCGACGCGATCGCCACGCTCGTCGGCAGCCGCGGCCGGGTCTTCCTCGTCGAGCTCTCCGAGGCCGCCCGTCCCGTCCTCGGCGGCCTCGCCCAGAGCCCGTCCGGACCGCCGCCCAAGCTCGCCCCGGTCTTCCGGCACGGCATCGCCCCCGGCGAGGTCGCCGACGCCGCGGTCCCGGAGTACCTGCGCAGCGCGGGCCTCGGTGTGCTCGCGAGCGGCGCGCTCCCCCTGACGACGACCGAGTCCACCCCGGACGGCGAACGGATCGTGCTGCCGTCGACGTGGGTCCTGGCGGGCCGCGAGGTCTGAGGGACCAGGGCGCCCGGCGGCCGACCCGCCGGGCGCGCTCCGTGGCACCTGCCGCCTCTGGTGCGGCGCCACGCGGGAGACCCGGGATCAACGAGGTGCGCAGTTGCCAAATTTCGCAATTGATTAGATGCTCTTTTTACCGCGCTCGCAACTGCCGTGGGCGCGGGCCTTCGCTTCTGCGCGGAGGAGGGTCCCACGGGAAGCCGGGTGATCGTGTCCCTTGTCAGACGGGCGTGCGCCCGATTCGTGCCGCTGCTGCCCGGTCGCGCCGACCTCGTCGCGATCAGGCGGAACCCGCGCCAGGACCTGCTGGCCGGCCTCACCGTGGCGATCGTCGCGCTGCCGCTCGCGCTCGGCTTCGGCGTCTCCTCGGGGCTCGGCGCCGAGGCGGGCCTGGCGACCGCCGTCGTCGCGGGCGCGCTCGCCGCGGTCTTCGGCGGGTCCGACCTCCAGGTCTCCGGTCCGACCGGCGCGATGACGGTCGTCCTGGTGCCGATCGTGGGCCGGTACGGGCCCGGCGGGGTGCTCACCGTCGGACTGATGGCGGGCGTCATGCTCGTCGGCCTGGCGGTGCTGCGGGCCGGGAAGTACATGCGGTACGTGCCCGCGCCGGTCGTCGAGGGCTTCACCCTCGGCATCGCCTGCGTCATCGGCCTGCAGCAGATCCCGAACGCGCTCGGCGTGCCCAAGCCGGAGGGCGACCGGGTGCTGGTGGTGACCTGGCGGGCGGTCGAGGAGTTCACCGCCCGCCCGAACTGGATCTCGGCCGGTCTCGCGGTCGCGGTGGCCGTGTTCATGATGATCGGCGCCCGGTGGTGGCCGGCCGTGCCGTTCTCGATCTTCGCTGTGATCGCGGCGACGGTCGTGGCCCAGCTGGCCGGCCTGGACGCGGCGCGGCCGATCGGCACCCTGCCGGCCGGGCTGCCCGTGCCGTCGCTGTCCTTCGTCGACCTCGGCTCGCTGGGAACCCTGCTCGCCCCTGCCGTGGCGGTCGCGGCGCTCGCCGCGCTGGAGTCCCTGCTGTCGGCCTCGGTCGCCGACGGCATGACCGTGGGCCGGCGACACGACCCGGACCGGGAGCTGTTCGGCCAAGGGATCGCGAACATCGCCGCTCCCTTGTTCGGCGGGGTGCCGGCGACCGGTGCGATCGCGCGCACCGCCGTCAACGTCCGTACCGGGGCCGGTTCCCGACTCGCCGCCCTCACCCATGCCGCCGTGCTCGCCGTCATCGTCTTCGCGGCGGCGCCCCTCGTCTCGAAGATCCCGCTGGCCGCTCTGGCCGGCGTCCTGCTGGCCACCGCAATCCGCATGGTCGAGGTCGGTTCGCTGAAGGCCATGGTGCGGGCCACCCGCTCCGACGCCCTCATCCTCGTCCTGACCGCCGCGGCGACCCTGGCCCTCGACCTCGTGTACGCGGTGATCATCGGCCTCGCCGTCGCGGGCGCCCTCGCCCTGCGCGCCGTCGCCCAGCAGGCCCGTTTCGACCAGGTGCCGCTCGACATGGGCGACCACAGCGCGGAGGAGCACGCGCTGCTGGCCGAGCACATCGTCGCCTACCGCATCGACGGCCCGCTGTTCTTCGCCGCCGCCCACCGCTTCCTGCTGGAGCTGACCGAGGTGGCCGACGTACGGGTCGTGATTCTCCGGCTGTCGCGGGTGTCGACCATGGACGCGACCGGCGCCCTCGTCCTCAAGGACGCGGTGGAGCGGCTGCGCCGCCGCGGCATCACCGTCCTCGCCTCCGGGATACGCCCCGGTCAGCGTCAGGTCCTGGAGTCCGTCGGCGCGCTCGGCCTGCTGTGCGACGAGGGCCGGGAGTACGCCACCACCCCCGAGGCCATCCGGGCCGCCCGCGACCACCTGGAGACGGCCGGAGTCCTGTCGGCCCTTCCCGCCGCCCCGAAGCCTCGGGACCCCGGCGAGCAGGCCCGCCGGTGAACATGCCGGTGCGGATTCGGCCTGGCGGGAGCCGCGCGCGAGGATGGGCCGCATGTTCTTGACGAGTGGGTGGATGCGTTGCGCCGAGGCCCGGCCGGAGGGGCCGTGCCGTGGTACCGCGGACGGGAGAGCCAGGTGAGTACGCCGCTGTACCAGCTGAAGGCCGAGTTCTTCAAGACCCTCGGGCATCCGGCCCGCATCCGCGTCCTGGAACTGCTGAGCGAGCGCGAGCACGCGGTGGCGGAGATGCTGCCCGAGGTGGGCATCGAGGCGGCGCATCTCTCGCAGCAGCTGGCGGTGCTGCGGCGGGCGAACCTGGTGCGGACCCGCAAGGAGGGGTCGAGCGTGTACTACTCGCTGGCCAGCCCGGAGCTGGCGGAACTGCTGCGGGTGGCGCGCTCGATCCTGTCGGGCGTGCTGGCGGAACAGGCGGAGCTCCTCGCCGACCTGCGGGCCGCCCGCTCTCAGGCGAAGCCGCCGACATAGCGACGGCTGCCGCGGCCTGCCGCCCTCCGGCCTCGTGGGAAGTTCGCCCGCCGACGCGTAACGTAAAGCCCCATGAAGATCCTCATCAGCGCCGACATGGAGGGCGCCACCGGTGTGACCTGGCCCGGTGACGTGCTGCCGGGCACCCCGCAGTGGGAGCGGTGCCGGCCGATGTTCACCTCCGACGTCAACGCCGCCGTCCTCGGCTTCTACGACGGCGGCGCCGACGAGGTCCTCATCAACGAGGCCCACTGGAGCATGCGCAACCTGCTCCTGGAGCGGCTCGACGAACGCGCCGAGATGCTCACCGGCCGCCACAAGTCGCTCTCCATGGTCGAGGGCGTCCAGCACGGCGACGTCGACGGCGTCGCCTTCGTCGGCTACCACACGGGCGCCGGCATGGAGGGCGTCCTGGCCCACACCTACCTCGCCAACTCCATCACCGGCGTCTGGCTGAACGACGTCCGCGCCAGCGAGGGCCTGCTCAACGCGCACGTCGTCGCGGAGTACGGCGTCCCCGTCGTCCTCGTCACCGGCGACGACCTGGCCTGCGAGGACGCCCTCGGCTACGCGCCCGAGGCGCTCAAGGTCGCCGTCAAGGACCACGTGTCCCGGTACGCGGCCGTCTGCCGGACGCCCGCCAGGACCGCCGGCGACATCCGCGCCGCCGCCAAGGAAGCGGCCCGGCTCGCGGTGCGGCACGAGCCCGTGACCGGCGGCCCGTTCACCATCGCCCTGGAGTTCGACGCCGAGCACCTCGCCCAGGCCGCCACCGTCGTCCCCGGGGTGGAGCGGGTGGGCGAGCGGAAGGTGGCGTACACGGAGGGCACCATGTACGACGGCATCCGTACCTTCAAGGCGGTCACCACGATCGTCTCGGCCGCAGTGGAGGAGCAGTATGGCTGACCAGCGGGCACTGGACGAGGTCGTCCGGTTCACCTCCGAGCTGATCCGGATCGACACCAGCAACTTCGGCGGCGGCGACTGCCGGGAGCGGCCCGCCGCCGAGTACGCGGCCGAGCAGCTCGCGGGAGCGGGGCTGGAGCCGGTCCTCCTGGAGCGGACCGCGGGGCGCACCAACGTCGTCGCCCGGATCGAGGGCACCGACCCCTCCGCCGCCGCGCTGCTCGTGCACGGCCACCTCGACGTCGTGCCCGCCCAGGCCGCCGACTGGAGCGTCGACCCGTTCTCCGGGGAGGTCCGCGACGGGGTCGTGTGGGGGCGGGGCGCCGTGGACATGAAGAACATGGACGCGATGATCCTGGCGGCGGTGCGGGGCTGGGCCCGGGAAGGGGTGCGGCCGCGCCGGGACATCGTCGTCGCCTTCACCGCCGACGAGGAGGCCAGCGCCGAGGACGGCTCCGGGTTCCTCGCCGACCACCACCCCGAGCTGTTCGAGGGCTGCACGGAGGGGGTCAGCGAGTCGGGCGCGTTCACCTTCCACGACGGCAGCGGGCGGCACCTCTACCCGATCGCCGCCGGGGAACGCGGCACGGCCTGGCTCAAGCTCACCGCGCGCGGCCGGGCCGGACACGGCTCCAAGGTCAACAAGGAGAACGCGGTGACCCGCCTCGCGGCCGCCGTCACCCGCATCGGCGAGCACCAGTGGCCGCTCCGCCTCACCCCCACGGTCAGCGCCGCCCTCACCGAGCTCGCCGCCCTCCACGGCATCGAGCCGGACCTCACCGACGTCGACGTGCTCCTCGACAAGCTCGGCCCGGCCGCCCGGCTGGTCGAGGCCACCGTCCGCAACAGCGCCAACCCGACCATGCTGGACGCCGGCTACAAAATCAACGTCGTGCCCGGCGAGGCCGTCGCCTTCGTCGACGGACGCTACCTGTACGGCACCGAGGACGAGTTCCGCGCCACCCTCGACCGGCTCACCGGCCCCGACGTCGACTGGGAGTTCCACCACCGCGAGGTCGCCCTCCAGGCACCGCTGGGCTCCCCGACGTACGCCCGGATGCGCGCCGCGGTCGAGGAGTTCGCCCCCGAGGGACACGTGGTGCCGTACTGCATGTCCGGCGGCACCGACGCCAAGCAGTTCTCCCGGCTCGGCATCACCGGCTACGGCTTCGCCCCGCTCAAGCTCCCCGAGGACCTGGACTACCAGGCCCTGTTCCACGGCGTGGACGAACGCGTCCCGGTGGAGGCCCTGCACTTCGGCGTCCAGGTCCTGGACCGCTTCCTGCGCACCGCATAGGAGGAGAGCACGTGGAGACCAAGGCGTACGGCTCGTGGCCGTCACCCGTCGACGCGGCCCTGGCCGCGGCGCACGACGGCTTCGCCGACTGGGTGGGCTTCGTCGGCGACGAGCCCTGGTGGACCGAACCCCGGCCCGCGGAGGGCGGCCGCAGGACCCTGGTGCGCGGCTCCACCGGCGAGTCCGTGCTGCCCGCGCCGTGGAACGTGCGCAGCCGGGTCATCGAGTACGGCGGACTGCCGTGGGCCGGCGCCGTCCCCGCGGACGGCGGCGGGCCGCTGCTGGTCTTCGTCCACTTCGACGACCAGCGGCTGTACCGGTACCGGCCCGGTGAGGCACCCCGGCCGCTGACCCCGCCCGGACCCCGCTGGGCCGACCCGCGGCTGCTGCTCGACCGCGGCGAGGTCTGGTGCGTCCTGGAGGAGTTCACCGGGGACGCGCCCACCGACGTACGGCGGGTGCTCGCCGCCGTACCGCTGGACGGGTCGGCCGCCGAGGACCGGGCCGCCGTTCGCGAACTCACCGACGCCCGGCACCGGTTCGTCACCGGACCCCGTCTCTCGCCCGACGGTCGGCAGGCCGCCTGGCTCGCCTGGGACCATCCGCGGATGCCGTGGGACGGCACCGAACTGCTGGTCGGCGAGGTCGGCGCGGACGGCGTCCTGCACGCGGTCCGCACCGTGGCCGGCGGCCCCACGGAGGCCGTCGCCCAGGTCGAGTGGTCCGCGGACGGCCGCCTGCTGTACACCAGCGACCGCGGCGGCTGGTGGAACCTGTACCGCGACGGCGCCCCCCTGTGCCCCCGCGAGGAGGAGTTCGCGGGGCCGCTCTGGCGGCTCGGCCAGAGCTGGTTCGCGCCGCTGACCGACGGGCTGGTCGCGGTCCTGCACGGGCGCGGGGCCATGACCCTCGGGATACTCGACCCGGAAACGGGCGAGATCGCCGACGCCGCCGGACCCTGGACCGAGTTCTCCGCCACCCTCGCCGCGCACGGCACCCGCGTCATCGCGGTCGGCGCCGGACCGCGCACCTCCCACGAGGTCGTCGAACTCGACACCGCCTCCGGCCGCACCCGGGTCGTCGGCACCCCGCACCAGGACCCGGTCGATCCCGCCTACTACCCCGAGCCGCAGGTCCGCACCTTCACCGGGCCGGGCGGCCGCGAGGTGCACGCCCACATCCACCCGCCCCGGCACCCCGGCCACACCGCCCCCGAGGGCGAGCTGCCGCCGTACGTCGTCTGGGCGCACGGCGGCCCCACCAGCAGGACACCGCTCGTCCTCGACCTCTCGATCGCCTACTTCACCTCCCGGGGGATCGGCGTCGCCGAGGTCAACTACGGCGGCTCCACCGGCTACGGGCGCGCCTACCGGGAGCGGCTGCGTGAGCAGTGGGGCGTGGTCGACGTCGAGGACTGCGCGGCCGTCGCGCTCGCCCTCGCCGAGGAGGGCACCGCCGACCGCGCCCGGCTGGCGATCCGCGGCGGCAGCGCGGGCGGCTGGACCGCCGCCGCCTCCCTGACCGGCACCGACGTCTACGCCTGCGGCACCATCTCCTACCCCGTCCTCGATCTCACCAGCTGGGGCTCGGGGGAGACCCACGACTTCGAGTCCCGGTACCTGGAGTCCCTGATCGGTCCGCAGGCCGAGGTGCCCGAGCGGTACGTCGAGCGGTCGCCCAGCGAGCACGCCGACCAGCTGACCGCGCCCTTCCTGCTGCTCCAGGGGCTGGACGACGTGATCTGCCCGCCCGCGCAGTGCGAGCGGTTCCTCGCCCGGCTCGACGGCCGCCCGGTACCGCACGCGTACCTCACCTTCGCGGGCGAGGGCCACGGCTTCCGGCGCGCCGACACCATGGTCCGAGCTCTGGAGGCCGAGCTTTCGCTCTACGCCCAGGTGTTCGGGCTGGACGTGCCCGGGATTCCCGAACTGGAGCTGGTGAAGTGAGCGGGGCGACCGGAACGACGGCGGCGACCGGAACGACGGCGGCGACCGGAACGACGGCGGCGACCGGAACCACGGACGGCACCGGAAGCACGGCGGCGACCCGAACGACCGCAGCGGCCGGAGCGGCCCCGGTGGCCGGACTCACGAGGCCGCCGAGGCTCACCGCGGGGGCGCGGGTCGCGGTCGTTGCGCCGAGCGGGCCGGTGGCGGAGGAGCGGCTCCAGGCCGGCCTCGACATCCTGCGCGGCTGGGACCTCGACCCGGTGGTGGCACCCCACACGCTCGCCCGGGACACCGAGCTGGGCTACCTCGCGGGCTCCGACGCGGACCGCGCGGCCGACCTCGAGCGGGCCTGGTGCGACCCGTCCGTGGCCGCGGTGCTCTGCGCCCGCGGCGGCTACGGTGCCCAGCGCCTGGTCGACCTGCTGGACTGGGAGGCGATGCGGGCGGCCGGTCCGAAGGCGTTCGTCGGCTTCAGCGACGCGACCGTGCTGCACGAGGCGTTCGCGACCCGGCTCGGGCTCGCCACCCTGTACGGCCCGGTCGCCGCCGGCGCCGACTTCGTCAAGAGCGCCGAGGCACAGGACCATCTGCGGGCCACCCTCTTCGCCCCGGAGACGGTCCGCACCATCGCCTCCCGGGGTCCGGCGCTGGTGGGCGGCCGGGCCGGGGGCGTCACCGTGGGCGGCTGCCTGCGGCTGCTCGCGGCCGGCCTCGGCACCGCGCACACGCACCCCGGCGTCCGCGGCGGACTGCTGGTCCTGGAGGACGTCGGCGAACGCCCGTACAGCCTCGACCGGAGCCTCACCCAACTGCTCCGGTCCGGCTGGCTGGACGGCGTCGCCGGGATCCTGCTCGGCTCCTGGGACCGGTGCGGGCCCTACGCGGAGGTACGGCCGATGCTCCTCGACCGCCTCGGCGGCCTGGGTGTGCCGGTGCTGGAGGAGGTGGGCTTCGGGCACTGCGAGGCGGCCCTGACCATCCCGCTCGGGGTGGCCGCGGAACTGGACGCGGACGCGGGCACGCTGACCCTGCTGGAGCCGGCGCTGTGCTGAACGCCGAGGCGCCGGACACCGGTACCCGGCACCGGAGCCCCCGCGTAGGGTGACGGGATGCCGCACACCGCTTCCCGCTATCTCGCCGAGGGCCCCCGCGTGGGCATCCGCCACTTCACCTACGAGGACGGCGCCGAGTTCGTCGCACGGGCCCGGGAGAGCAAGGACCTCCACCAGCCCTGGCTGTTCCCGCCCACCACGGACGCGGCCTACGCCGGCTACGCGGGACGGTTGATCGAGGACCGCAGCAAGGCCGGTTTCCTGGTCTGCGAGAAGGACGCCGGGGAGCAGGGCGGGGCGATCGCCGGGTTCATCAACATCAACAACATCGTCGAGGGCGGCTTCCAGTGCGGTGCGCTCGGCTACGGCGTCTTCGCGCACGCGGCCGGGCGGGGCCTGATGCGGGAGGCGATGGGCCTCGTGGTGGACTACGCCTTCGGGCCGATGCGGCTGCACCGCCTGGAGATCAACGTGCAGCCCGGCAACGCCGCGTCCATCGCGCTCGCCCGCGGCGCCGGGTTCCGGCTGGAGGGGTTCTCACCCGACATGATCTACATCGACGGGGCCTGGCGGGACCACGAACGTTGGGCGATCACGGTGGAGATGCGCACAGCCGGCTGACTTCGCGGGCTCCGGGCAGCGGCTCCGCACCGACGAGCCGCTGCCCGCGCCGTACGACGTCCGGATCTGTCCGCGGGCTCCGCGATCAGTCGTGGTTCTGGTCGACGTACTCGAAGATCGAGCCGTCCGGGTGCATCGCGAGCAGGTTGTGGCCGACGGGGGTGGGCACCGGACCCGCGAGGATGCGGGCGCCGAGGCCGTCGAGCAGCCGGTGGGCCTCGTCGACGTCCTTCACCGCGATCGTCGCGGACACCTTGCGCAGCACCTCCAGCTCCGACTCCGGGCCGCTCATCAGGAGGAAGGAGCCGATCGCGGCGACCTGGACGCCACCGCGTTCGAACCGGAGGGCTCTGCCGCCGGAGAGACGTTCGTAGAACGGGATCGCGGTGTCGAGGTCGTCGACGCAGATGCGCAGGGAGGCGCCCAGAATCTCCATGCGCAGGAGCCTAGTTGGCGCGGGCCGGGAAGGTGCCGCCTCCGGTGGTCTCCTGTTACGGCATTTCCGGGCCGGGTACCCGCAGGCCATGGAACACCTGGATCATCTCGAACATCTGGACAAGGATCTCGTCGACGAGCTGGCACAGGTCGCGCGTGAAACCGTACGGGACGAACTGCGCGAGCAGGGCCGGAAGCGGCGGCGGGCCGCCCTGCTGTACGGCGCGTCCGGGGCGGTCGCCCTGTACGCGGGGGCCGCGGTGGCGCTGGCCGTGGGGCTGGCATGGGCGATCCTGCTGCCGGCCTGGGCCGCGGCGCTGGTCACCGCGGTGATCCTGGGGGCGGTCGCCTACGGGCTGCGGGAGGCGGGGCGGCCGACGCGGCCGCATGCCCATGCTCCGCAGCGGGTGGCCGGGGAGACGGCGCCCGGCGGGCCGCCCAGCGGGCTGGGCCTGCCGTATCCGCCCATGCCGACGGCTCCGCCGCCGGCGCCGCGTACGGATCCGGAGTCGCCGCATCACCGGAGCTGACCCGGACGGCGCCGTACGCGCTCCGCGCTGTCGCGGGCGGTGTTTCGACGCGCGGGGTTTCGAGGTCCTGCCTACGGTTACGTGGGAGGCCCTGAACCTCGTCGTACTGCCGGAGGCGCACCGTGAGTCGTCGACCGCGGGTGGTGATCGTCGGCGCCGGGTTCGCCGGGTACCGCGCGGCCCGCACGCTTGCCCGGCTGGCCCGGGGACGCGCCGAGATCACCCTGCTCAACCCCACCGACTACTTCCTGTACCTGCCCCTGCTGCCCCAGGTCGCCGCCGGGATCCTCGATCCCCGGCGGATCGCCCTCCCGCTGCCCGGCGCCCTGCGCGGCGTGCGGACGGTGCTCGGCGAGGCGGACCGCGTCGATCTCGACGGGCAGCGGGTGTACTACACCGACCCCGAGGGCGTCGGCGGCAGCCTCGGCTACGAGCGGCTGGTGCTGACCGTCGGCAGCGTCAACAAGCTGCTGCCCGTCCCGGGCGTCGCCGAGCACGCGCACGGGTTCCGCGGGCTGCCCGAGGCGCTCTACCTGCGGGACCACGTGATCCGCCAGATCGAGCTGGCCGCCGTGGCCGGCGATGCCGCCCTGGCCGCGGCCCGCTGCACCTTCGTCGTCGTCGGCGCCGGGTACACCGGGACCGAGGTCGCCGCCCACATGCGGATGCTCACCGCCGAACTGGCCCGGCGCAACCGGCTGCCGGAGGGGGTGCGGCCGCGCTGGCTGCTGCTGGACGTGGCGCCCCGGGTGCTCCCCGGGATGAACGAGAGGCTGTCGCGTACCGCCGACCGGGTGCTGCGCCGGCGGGGTGTCGAGGTGCGGATGGGAACCTCCGTGAAGGAGGCCACCCCCGACGGCGTGCTGCTCTCCGACGGGGAGTTCGTCGCGTCCCGGACCCTCGTGTGGTGCGTGGGCGTGCGACCCGACCCGCTCGTGGAGGGCACCGGACAGCCGCTGGAGAAGGGCCGCCTGATCGTCGACCCGTACCTCCGGGTGCCCGGCTGCGCCGACGTGTTCGCCTGCGGGGACGCGGCCGCGGTGCCCGACCTCGTCAATCCCGGCGCGTTCACGCCGATGACCGCGCAGCACGCCTGGCGGCAGGGCCGGGTGGCCGGCGAGAACGTGGCCGCCTCGCTCGGCGTCGGCCGGCGGCGGCGCCCCTACCGCCACCGCGACCTCGGCTTCGTCGTCGACCTCGGCGGCGTGCAGGCCGCCGCCGACCCGCTCGGGGTGCCGCTGGCAGGGCCGCCCGCCGGGCTGGTCACCCGCGGCTACCACCTCGCGGCGATGCCCGCCGGCCGGGTCCGGGTCGCCGCCGACTGGCTGCTGGACGCCGTACTGCCGCGCCAGGGTGTCCAGCTGGGCCTCGTCCGGTCCTGGTCGGTGCCGCTGGACACGGCCTCGCCCGAGCTGCCGAAGGCACCCTCGTCCGTCTCGCACCATCCCCCGGAAGGAGACACATGAACACCGCTGAACTCGTCGAGCTCGCCCAGCAGTTGCGCGTGGACAGCGTGCGGGCGGCGGCCGCCGCAGGCTCCGGGCATCCGACCTCGTCGATGTCCGCCGCCGACCTGATGGCCGTGCTGCTCGCCCGCCACCTGCGCTACGACTTCGAGCGGCCCGACCACCCCGGCAACGACCGCTTCGTCCTCTCCAAGGGCCACGCCTCACCGCTGCTGTACGCCGCCTACAAGGCGGCCGGTGCCCTCGACGACGCCGAGCTGCTCACCTTCCGCAAGCTCGGCAGCCACCTGGAGGGACATCCGACCCCGCGCCGGCTGCCGTGGGTGGAGACCGCCACCGGCTCCCTCGGCCAGGGACTGCCGGTCGGGGTCGGCATCGCGCTGTCCGGGAAGCGGCTGGAGCACGGCCGCTACCGGGTCTGGGTGCTGTGCGGGGACAGCGAGCTGGCGGAGGGCTCCGTGTGGGAGGCCGCCGAACACGCCGGGTACGAGCACCTCGACAACCTCACCGCGATCGTGGACGTCAACCGGCTCGGCCAGCGCGGCCCCACCCGGCACGGCCACGACCTGGACGCCTACGCCCGCCGCTTCCAGGCCTTCGGCTGGCACACCGTGGAGATCGACGGCCACGACGTGGACGCCGTCGACCGGGCGTACGGCGAGGCCGCGTCCACCACCGGGCAGCCCACCGTGATCCTCGCCCGCACCCGCAAGGGGCGGGGCGTCGCCGCCGTCGAGGACCGCGAGGGCATGCACGGCAAGCCGCTGCCGGACGCCGAGGAGTCCGTCGCCGAACTCGGCGGGACACGCGACCTGCGCGTCCACGTGCAGGAGCCGCCGGCCGCCCGCGCGCTGCACTCCGTGCCCACCGGCGCCCTCGAACTCCCGCGCTACGACAAGGGAGAAGAGGTCCCCACCCGGGACGCCTTCGGCAAGGCGCTCGTCGCGCTCGGCCACGCCCGTGCCGACGTGGTCGCGCTGGACGGCGAGGTCGGCGACTCCACCCGCACCGAGCTGTTCGGGAAGGAACACCCCGACCGCTACTTCGAGTTCTACATCGCCGAGCAGCAACTCGTCGCCGGGGCCGTCGGCCTGGCCGCGCGCGGCTGGGTGCCGTACGCCTCGACCTTCGCCGCCTTCTTCAGCCGGGCCTACGACTTCGTGCGCATGGCCTCGATCAGCGGCAGCGGGATCAACCTGGTCGGCTCGCACGCGGGTGTCGCCATCGGGCAGGACGGGCCGTCCCAGATGGGCCTGGAGGACCTGGCGATGTTCCGCGCGGTGTACGGCTCGACCGTGCTCTACCCGTGCGACGCCAACCAGACCGCCAAGCTCGTCGCCACCATGGCCGGCCTCGACGGCATCCGCTACCTGCGCACCTCGCGCGGGGCGAGCCCGGTGATCTACGGCCCGGACGAGGAGTTCCCGGTCGGCGGCAGCAAGGTGCTGCGCTCCTCCGAGGAGGACCGGCTCACCGTGGTCGCCGCCGGGGTCACCCTGCACGAGGCGCTGAAGGCCGCCGACGCGCTCGCCGAGGACGGCATCCGGATCCGGGTCGTCGACCTCTACTCCGTCAAGCCCGTGGACCGGCAGACGCTGCGCACCGCCGCCGAGGAGACCGGCTGTCTGCTCACCGTCGAGGACCACCACGAGGAGGGCGGCCTCGGCGACGCGGTCGCGGAGGCGTTCGCCGACGGCAGGCCCGTGCCGCGGCTGGTCCGGCTCGCCGTGCGGACGATGCCGGGGTCGGCCGCTCCCGACCAGCAGCTGCACGCCGCCGGGATCGACGCGGACGCGATCGCGACGGCCGGGCGGCTGCTGGTCGAGGAGGCGGTCGTGCGATGAGCCCGGACGAGGTCCGGCCGGTGCGGGCGGGCCGCCGGACGGTGGAGATCCACCGGCCCGACAAGGTGCTCTTCCCAGGCGGACCCGGCGACGGGGGCGGCGCCGCGAAGGAGTACACCAAGGCCGACCTCGTCGAGTACTACCGGGCCGTCGCGCCGTACCTGCTGCCGCACCTGCGCGGGCGTCCGCTGATGCTGGAGCGGTACCCGGACGGCCTGGCCGGACCCCGGTTCATGCAGAAGAACGCCCCAGACCACTACCCGGACTGGATCGAGCGGGCCGAGGTCGCCAAGGAGGGCGGGACCGTCACCCATGTGGTCTGCGGCGACACCGCCACCCTGGTGTACCTCGCCGACCAGGCCAGTCTCACCCTGCACCGCTGGCTCTCCCGCACCACCGCCCCCGACCGTCCCGACCGGTTCGTCCTCGACCTGGACCCACCCGGTGACGACTTCGCCCCGGTGCGGGAGGCCGCCGGCTGGGCCGGTGAGCTGCTCGACCGGCTCGGACTGCCGTCGGCGCCGATGACCACCGGATCCCGGGGAGTGCACCTCGTCGTGCCGCTGAACGGCCGCAGCGACGTCGAGGAGGTCCGCGCCTTCGCCCGGGACCTGGCCGGACTGCTCGCCGCCGAGCACCCCGACCGGCTCACCACGGCCGTCCGCAAGGCCGACCGCGGCGACCGGCTCTTCCTGGACACCGGGCGCAACGCCTACGCCCAGACCGCGGTGGCCCCCTACACCGTGCGGGCCAGGCCCGGCGCCCCCGTCGCCGTACCGATCACCTGGGACCAGCTCGCCGATCCGGCGCTGGACGCCCGCCGCTGGACCATCGCCGACGCCGTGGACCAGGCCCGTACCGATCCCTGGGCAGGCGTCCCCGCCCGCGGCCGGGCGCTCGGGCCGGCCCGGCGGCGGCTCGACGCGTTGCTCGGCGCACCCGGCTGACCGCGCGGCGTCACGGGCCGGTTGTGAAGGTTTGACGCCGGAACCTCCGGCCACTCGAACCAAGAGGTGGCCATGACGAACACAAACGACACGTCCCACACGCGGGATTCACGCAAAGAACGCACACGTGACGACGGACCCGACCCGGCACCGGACCGGCCGAGCCTCATGGAGGTGCTGCGCCAGGCCCGCGCCCAGCTCGCGGAGCTCACCGGGATGGCCGCCGAGTCCGTGTCGTCCTTCGAACAGACCGAGGACGGCTGGGCGTTGGAGGTCGAAGTGCTGGAACTGCCCAGGGTGCCCGACACCATGAGTCTGATGGCGAGCTACCAGGTCGAACTCGACCCGCAGGGGCAGCTCACCGGCTACCGGCGCGTGAGCCGCTACGAACGCGGACGCGCCGACGCACGCAGGCAGGGCGGCCGCTAGGCCGGCCGCCCGCACCCGGGGACAGGTCCCACGACAAGGAGGAGGTTGGACAGGTATGACCGTAGTACCGGCACAGCAGACCGGCGGGGGAGGCGGCAGCAGCGGTCTCTACGACGTGCTCGAACTCGTCCTCGACCGGGGGCTCGTCATCGACGCGTTCGTGCGGGTCTCCCTGGTCGGCATCGAGATTCTGAAGATCGACATACGGGTCGTCGTCGCCAGCGTCGACACCTATCTGCGCTTCGCGGAGGCCTGCAACCGGCTCGACCTGGAAGCGGGTCCGCGCAAGAGCCCCGGCCTGCCCGAGATCGTCGGCGAGGTCACCGAGTCCGGTGCCCGCGGCAAGTCGAAGGGCGCGCTCTCCGGCGCCGCCGAGACGATCTCCGACGCCTTCAAGCAGGCCCGCGAGGAGCGCTCGGGCTCGGCCGAGACAGAGTCCCGGCCACGCGCCCGTAAGACCGCTCCGGCCCGTCGCAAGGAGAGGGAGGAAGACGAGTGAGTACGTACGTCTACGGCATCACGTCCGCCGAGCACCCGACTCTGCCCGACGGCATGGACGGGGTGGGGGACCCGCCGTGCCGGGTGCGCGTGCTCACGGAAGGCGAACTGGCGGCCATCGTCAGTGACGCCCCCGAGGGGCTCCGGCCCAAGCGCCGCGACCTGCTCGCCCACCAGAACGTGCTGGCGGAGGCGGGAGGCGGCGGCTGCGTGCTGCCCATGCGGTTCGGCAGCGTCGCCCCGGACGACGACACCGTCACCGGGGTCCTGGCCGAACGCGCCGAGCACTACCTGGAGCGGCTGCGCACCCTCGACGGCAAGGTCGAGTACAACGTCAAGGCCAGTCATGTCGAAGAGGCCGTGCTGCACCGGGTGATGTCGGAGAACACCGAACTGCGCGCCCTGGCCGAGGCCAACCGCAAGGCAGGCGGCGGGAGCTACGAGAGCAAGCTGCGGCTCGGCGAGATGGTGGCCGGCGCCGTCAAGGCCCGGGAGGCCGAGGACGCGGCCGAGGTGCGGCAGGCGCTGGAACCGGAGTCGGCCGCCGTCAGCGTGGGGCCCGACTCCACCGGCTGGCTGGTCAACCTCTCCTTCCTCCTGGACCGGCACTCCGTCGAGACCTTCCTGGCCGGCGTCGAGCGGCTGCGCAAGAGCCACCCGCACCTCGACCTGAGCGTCAACGGACCGCTCCCGCCGTACAGCTTCGTCGAACCGGGCCCCGCCGAACCCGCGGGCAGCACGGCCGGCGTGGCCGAGCGGTAGGACCGCGGCCGAGCAGCAGGACACAGAAGGAGCAGACACCCATGGGACTGATCAAGGAGCTGCTGCTACTGCCCTTCGCGCCCGTGCGCGGCAGCGCCTGGGTCGTCGAGCAGGTGCTGCAGGAGGCGGAGCGGATCTACTACGACCCCGCCACGGTGCGGGCCGAGCTGGCCCGGCTGGAAGAGCGGCTGGAAGCCGGCGAGATCGACGAGGAGGAGTTCGACCGGGCCGAGGACGAGCTTCTCGACCGGCTGGAGACCGCCCTGCGCAGAGGCGTGGGGCCCGGCAATGGGACGCATACATGAACCGCATGGGACTGGGCCTCGCGATCGGGGCCGGATACCTGCTGGGCCGGACCAGGAAACTGAAGATGGCCGTCGCGGTCGGGTCGCTGGTGGCCGGAAAACGGCTGAACCTGACCCCGAAGGCGGTGCTCGACCTGGCCAACCAGCAACTGCGCGACAACCCGCAGTTCAAGGAGATCGGGGAGCAGCTCCGCCACGACCTGCGCGGGGTCGGCAAGGCCGCCTCCGGCGCCATGGTCGAACGGCAGCTCGGCGCGCTCGCCGACCGGCTGCACGGCCGCACCGCCGAGGTGCGCGACCAGCTGGCGGGTGTGGTGCCCGACACCGGCGGCCTCGGTCGCGGTGGCGGCCGGGACGACGAGGAGGAACCGGAGGAGGACGAGGAGCCGCAGAAGAAGGCCGGCCGCGGCCGGGAGGCGAGCGGCGAGGCCGAGGACGAGAGCGCCGAGGACGAGAGCGCCGAGGACGAGAGCGCCGAGGACGAGAGCGCTGAGAACGAGAGCGCCGAGGACGACGGCTCAGAGGACGACGGCTCAGACGACGGCGAGGAGCGGTCCGACCGGAAGGCACCGGCCCGCAAGGCTCCCGCGAAGAAGGCCGCCGACAAGCCGCCGGCGAAGAAGGCGTCCGCCAAGCCGCCCGCCAAGAAGACGGCGGCGAAGAAGGCCGCCCAGGGCCGGGCGGTCGCCAAGAAGACGGCCGGCCGGGCCCGGCCGAAGGGAGGCGGTGACCGATGAACAGCGGACCGCTCACGGACGCGGCCCACTCCGAGGCCGCCGACCGTCTGAAGGCGGAGGTGCAGGAGTACCTCGCCGCCCAGGCCGAGCGCCTGCTCGCGGGCGCCGGACGCAAGCTCGGTGAGGCCACCGGCAAGCTCAACGACATCGCCGAGGGCAACAGCCCCGGGTTCGGCAAACTCGCCCTCGACGCCGGCCGCAAGGTCGCCGAGGGGAAGGGCCCGGTGCGCTCCGCCCTGGAGCTGGGCCTGTCCCACGCCAAGGACACCGTCATGGACAAGGTGAAGAACCTGGGGGGCGGCAAGGGGAAGGGCAAGGGCAAGGGCAGCGGTCAGAAACCGACCGTCATCATCGAGTCGGTCGACGTCGGCGTGCCGGTGCGCACCGCCTACGACCAGTGGACCCGCTTCCAGGACTTCAGCACCTTCGCCAAGGGCGTGAAGAGCGCCAGCCGGGCCGACGACACGTCGTCCGACTGGCAGGGCAAGATCTGGTGGTCCAGCCGGAGCTGGAAGGGCAAGACCATCGAGCAGGTCCCGGACTACCGCATCCAGTGGTCGTCGCAGGGCGCCAAGGGCAGCCACAAGGGCGTCGTCACCTTCCACCGGCTCGACGACAACCTCACCCGCGTGCTGCTGGTGATCGAGTACTACCCCAGCGGGTTCTTCGAGAAGACCGCCAACATCTGGCGCGCCTCGGGCCGCCGGACCCGTCTGGACCTCAAGCACTACGCCCGCCACATCAGCCTCAAGGGAGAGGTGGACGACGGCTGGCGCGGCGAGATTCAGGACGGCGAGGTCGTCCGCAGCCACGAGGACGCGGTGGCCGAGGAAGAAGAGGAGAACGAGGCCGAGGACCAGAACGACCAGGAAGGGGCCGAGAACGCGGCGCCGGACGAGGAGTCGGACGAGGAGTCGGACGAGGGCGAGGAGGAGCCCGAGGACGAGGGCCAGGAGCCCTACGACGAGGCGGAGGACGCCGAGCAGGGGGAGGATGAGGAGTACGAGGCCGAGGGCGAGGAGGAGCCCGAGGACGAGTACGAGGACGCGGAGGACGCCGACACCGAGGAGACCGAGGACGAGGAAGAGCCGGAGGACGAGGAGGAGCCGGAGGACGAGGAAGAGTACGCCGGTACCCGGAGCCGTCGATGACGATGGCCGGCCGGCTGCCCGAGCCCTACGGACGGGACGGCGGGGGTGCCAACCTCGCCGACATCCTGGAGCGCGTCCTGGACAAGGGCATCGTCATCGCTGGTGACATCAGGATCAACCTGCTCGACATCGAACTGCTCACCATCAAGCTCCGCCTGGTCGTCGCCTCCGTCGACCGGGCGAAGGAGATGGGCATCGACTGGTGGGAGCACGACCCCGAACTGTCCACCCGCGCCCGGAGCGACCAGCTCACCCGGGAGAACCACGAGCTGCGGGAGCGGCTGGCCGCCCTGGAGGCCCTGGAGGCCGGCCGGGAACCGCGTCATGAGCGCCAGGAGGAGGACAGATGACCGCACAGGGCGGACTCCGGTACGTGTACGCCGTCTGCCGTCCGTTCGAGGCGGCCCTGCAGGCCCAGCTCACCGGCGTGGCCGGGGCCCCACCGGGGCTGCTCAGGCACCACGGCCTGGTCGCCGTCGTCAGTACGGTCCCGGAGGGCGACTTCGCCGAGGAGCCGCTGCGGGACCACCT
Organism: Streptomyces sp. NPDC051987; assembly: GCF_040680735.1. Classification (NCBI taxonomy): domain Bacteria; kingdom Bacillati; phylum Actinomycetota; class Actinomycetes; order Kitasatosporales; family Streptomycetaceae; genus Streptomyces; species Streptomyces sp. NPDC051987. The sequence goes on from NZ_JBFAXI010000021.1 coordinate 26,753, forward strand.
GGAGGACCTGGACTGGCTGGCCGCGACCGCCCGTGCCCACCAGGGGGTGATCGACGCGCTCACCACGGTCACCACGCCGCTGCCGCTCCGGCTGGCCACGGTCTTCCGGGACGACAGCGGCGTGCGGACCATGATGGAGGCCCGCGAGGCCGACTTCCTGCGCACCCTCGACCGGCTGGACGGGCGGGTCGAATGGGGCGTGAAGCTCTACGCCGACCCGCCCGAGCAGGCGCCCGCGCCGGCCGGCCGGCCCGCCAGCGGACGGGACTACCTGCGGCAGCGGCGGATGCGCACGCGGGCGCACGAGGAGAAATGGCGGGCCGCCGAGGAATTCGCCCACCTTCTGCACGAGCGGCTTTCCGCGCGCGCCGAGGACTCACGGCTGCACCCTCCGCAGAACGCGGCGCTGTCCGGGGTGTCCGGGCAGAACCTGCTCAACGCCGCGTATCTGGTGCCGCGCGCGGATTCCGAGGAATTCGTGGAACTGGTCGACCGCACGAAGGACGAGGCCCCGGACCTGCGGGTGGAACTCACCGGGCCCTGGGCGGCGTACTCCTTCACCGAGTCGGCCGGTGAACCGGCGGAAGCGGGGGAGCAGCGGTGACCGTCGTCGAACGCCGTGAGGTCGCCCTGGTCGACCTGCTGGACCGGCTGCTGGCCGGTGGGGTCGTCATCACCGGCGACATCACGCTGCGGATCGCGGACGTCGACCTCGTCCGCATCGACCTGAACGCGCTGATCAGCTCGGTCAACGCACAAGTGCCCGCGCCCTGGGGGGAGTCGACGTGAGCGAACACCGCAACCGGCTGGACCTCGAACCGGACACGGTGGAGCGCGACCTGGTGAAACTCGTGCTGACCGTCGTGGAGCTGCTGCGCCAGCTGATGGAGCGGCAGGCGCTGCGTCGCTTCGACACCGGGGACCTGACCGAACAGCAGGAGGAGCGCATCGGGCTCACCCTGATGCTGCTGGAGGACCGCATGGCGGAGCTGCGGGACCGCTACGGACTGCGGCCCGAGGACCTCAATCTGGACCTCGGGCCGCTGGGACCGCTGCTGCCGCGCGAGTGATTCCGCCACCGGGGCGGTGGCGGGTCTCACCGGCCGGACGTCACCACCTGTACCAGCGGCCCCTTCCGCCGCCGGCGGTGGTGCCGCGGGCCAGGAATCCGACGAGCCAGAGCACCAGGACGGCGAGCGCGATCCACCAGAGAATCTTCACCGCGAATCCGGCACCGAAGAGAATCAGCACCAGGAGCAGGACCAGCAGGATGGGAACCATAGTGTGAACCTCCTGCGAAGCGGGTTTCCCGGAATCCGCGGATCAGGCTCACTTGCGGCACAGAATCTCTCCGTGCAGGACGGCGAACCAGCCGTCCTCGCGCTCCGCCCACTCCCGCCAGGCCGCCGCGATCCCCGCCAGCTGCTCCGCCGTCGCGTGACCGCCCTCCGTGGCCAGCCGGGCGTAGGACGAGGCGACCGTACGGTCCCCCCACAGCCCGCCCCACCAGGCCCGCTCCTCGGCCGTACTGTACGTCCAGGTGCTGGACGTGGCCGTGATGTCGGTGAGCCCCGCCGCCAGCGCCCAGGACTTCAGCCGCCGCCCGGCGTCCGGCTCGCCCCCGTTGGCGCGGGCCACCCGCCGGTACAGGTCGAGCCAGTCGTCCAGTCCCGGCGTCGCCGGGTACCAGGTCATCGCCGCGTAGTCCCCGTCGCGTACGGCGATGAAGCCGCCCGGCCTGGTGACCCGGCGCATCTCGCGCAGCGCCCGCACCGGGTCGCCCACGTGCTGGAGCACCTGGTGGGCGTGGACCACGCAGAACGTGTCGTCCGGGTAGTCGAGGGCGTGCACGTCGGCGACCGCGAAGTCCACGTTCCGCAGCCCGCGCCCGGCGGCGGTCGCGTGGGCCTGCTCCAGGATGCCCGGCGCGTGGTCGACGCCGGTGACATGGCCGTCGGGGACCAGCGTCGCCAGGTCCGCGGTGATCGTCCCCGGGCCGCAGCCGATGTCCAGGATCCGCATGTGCGGTTTGAGCGAACCCAGCAGATAGGCGGCCGAGTTGGCGGCGGTGCGCCAGGTGTGGGAACGCAGCACCGACTCGTGGTGCCCGTGCGTGTAGACAGCGCTCTCCCGCGGCTTCGACATGGCTCAACCCCTTCGCGTCACACCGGCGGACGGGGCCGGACGACCCCGTCCCGCGGTGCTCGCAACGCTACGCCCGGCAACCGCATGATGAGACCAGCGTTTCACCATGTGGTCTGACGTCCTGTCAGAAATGTCGTGGCGGGCGGAGTGGGTCAGGGCAGCGGCCGGTACACGGTCAGCGCCTCCGGCAGTTTCTCCACCGTCACCTCACCCGCCACCTCGGTGACCTCGCCGTCGTACGCGATCGGAGTGCCGGCCGAGACGCCGGTCAGGCGCAGCCGCCGCACCCGGGCCTCGGCGTGGGCGGGGGAACGGGTCAGCGGGCCCGCGAGGGCGGCGGACAACAGCCGCAGCGCCGGGTGCCGGCCCCCGTGCACCACGCGCACGTCGAGCAGCCCGTCCGCCAGGTCGGTGCGCCGCCCGGGGGCGAGCCCCATCCGGTGGTAGACGCAGTTGCCGACGAACAGCAGCCACAACGGGTGTGTCTCGCCGCCCAGTTCGACCTGCAGCGGATGCCGGTCCGTGCGCAGCACGCGCAGCGCGGCCAGCACCTCGGCCGGCCAGCCGCCGATGCGGGGCTCCCAGCGCTCCCGGTCCCGGACCAGCTCCGGATAGACGCCCAGGCTCAGCGTGTTGAGGAAGATGCCGGTGCGGTCACCGGACACGAAGCGGCCGAGGTCCACCCGGACCGCCACGCCCTCACGCACCGCCCGGCCGAGGCCCCGGCCGTCCTCGACGCTCAGGTCGTAGGCGAAGTGGTTGAGGGTGCCGCCGGGCAGCACCGCGAGCGGCAGCCCGTGGCGCAGGGCGATGTCGGCCGCCGCGTTCACGGTGCCGTCGCCGCCGCACACCCCGAGGGCCTGCGCCCGCTGCGCCGCCTTCTCCAACTCGGTCCGCACCTCGTCCGGTTCGCACTCCACCAGCTCCGCCTCGGGCAACTCGTGGTGCAGCACCCGCATCCGGTCGGCACTGCCGGAGGCCCGGTTGGCCACCACGATCAGGCCCTCGCCGCCGGGCAGCGCCGGGGCCTCGGCGCGGGGCCGCGGCGGCGGGCCGGTCTGCGTCCGGGTCGGCACCAGCCGCCGTACGGCGAACGCGGCGCCCGCGCCCAGCGCCGCGCCCGCCAGCACGTCGCTCGGGAAGTGCACGCCCGTGTAGACCCGGGACATGGCCACGGAGAACGCCAGCGGCGCCACCGCCGCGCCCCACGCCGGGGACTCCAGGGCGACCCCGGTCGCGAACGCGGCCGCCGACGCGGCGTGCCCGGAGGGGAAGGAGGTGGTGATCGGCTGCCGCTTCAGGTGCCGTACCGCGGGCACCGGGTCCAGGCGCGGCCGGTGGCGCCGCACCGAGCGCTTGCCGACGGTGTTGATGGTCAGGGAGGCCAGGGCGAGCGAGGCAAGGCCGCGGGCGGCCGCCCGGCGGGCCCGGGGCGTGCGGGTCGCGGCCACCGCGGCCGCGGTCGCGCCCCACAGCACCCCGTGGTTGGCGCTCCGGCTCAGCCGGGGCAGCACCGGTTCGGCGAACGGCCAGTTCCGCTCGGCGGCGAACTCGAACAGCCGGCTGTCGAGCGCGAGGAGCCGGTCGCGCAGCGCGTGCCGGCCGGGCTTCGGGAGGGTCAGGTCGACGTCTGGGCTCATGCCGGTGCGGTTACCCTGAAGTGGCGCTTTCCTGCCGGCACACGGTGCGGTCGAGTGAGAGGAACCCTGGATGCGCCTGCTCCTCATACGTCACGGGCAGACCCCGACCAATGTCGACTACCTCCTCGACACCGCCGTGCCGGGTCCCGGTCTGACCGCCCTCGGCGAGCGGCAGGCGGCGGCCCTGCCCGAGGCCCTGGCCGACGAGGACATCGAGGCGCTCTACGTCTCCACCCTCACCCGGACCCAGCTCACCGCCGCCCCGCTGGCCGCCGCCCGTGGCCTCGACCCGGTCGTCCGCGACGGCATCCGGGAGGTGTCCGCCGGCGACCTGGAGCTGCTGCCGGGCCACTCCGCGCACGGCGAGGAGTACATGCGGACCGTGTTCGCCTGGGCGGCCGGGGACACCGCGCTGCGCATGCCGGGCGGGGAGACCGGCGAGGAGGCGCTGGGCCGCTACGACGCGGTCGTCGAGGAGGCCGCCGCGAGTGGCGCCGGCACCGTCGCCATGGTCAGCCACGGCGCCGCGATCCGCCTCTGGACGGCGGCCCGCGCCGACAACGTCGACGTTCCCTACGCCGCCTCCCGCCCCCTCGCCAACACCGGCGTGGTGATCCTGGAGGGCTCCCCGGCCGACGGCTGGAAGGCGCTGTCCTGGCAGGGGGCGGTGGTCGAGCCGACGGGGCCGAGCGGGCCGACGGGGGAGCCGGTGGAGTAGGGGGGCGCCGGAGGATTTCGGGTGCGGCCCGGTGGGGGCTGGTCGCGCAGTTCCCCGCGCCCCTGACGGGGCGCTGCAGCGAGGGGCGCCACTGACGCGCCCCAAAGGGGCGCGGGGAACTGCGCGAGCAACCACGACGCACCCGCACCCGGCATCCCTGACCGGCCCCCCGATAACGGTTTGCCCACGGCCACGGCCGCCCCGCAGAATCCCTGACCATGGGACATCTGGAAGCCGCGCACCTCGAGTACTACCTCCCCGACGGGAGGGCGCTGCTCGGCGACGTCTCCTTCCGGGTCGGTGAGGGCGCCGCCGTCGCCCTCGTCGGACCCAACGGCGCCGGCAAGACCACGCTCCTGCGGCTGATCTCCGGCGAGCTGAAGCCGCACGGCGGCACCGTGGCCGTGAGCGGCGGTCTCGGCGTGATGCGCCAGTTCGTGGGTTCCGTACGGGACGAGACGACCGTCCGCGACCTGCTGGTGTCCGTCGCCCCGCCCCGGATCCAGGCGGCCGCGCGGGCCGTCGACAAGGCCGAGCACGCCATCATGACCGTCGACGACGAGGCGGCCCAGCTGCGGTACGCGCAGGCCCTCGCCGACTGGGCCGAGGTGCGCGGCTACGAGCACGAGACCCTCTGGGACATGTGCACCACGGCCGCGCTCGGCGTGCCGTACGAGAAGGCCCAGTGGCGGCAGGTGCGCACCCTCTCCGGCGGCGAGCAGAAGCGGCTGGTGCTGGAGGCGCTGTTCCGCGGCACCGACGAGGTGCTGCTGCTCGACGAGCCGGACAACTACCTCGACGTGCCCGGCAAACGCTGGCTGGAGCAGCAGCTGAAGGAGACCCGCAAGACCGTCCTGTTCGTCTCCCACGACCGTGAACTCCTCGCCCGCGCCGCCGAGAAGATCGTCTCCGTGGAGCCCTCGCCGACCGGCGCCGACGCCTGGGTGCACGGCGGCGGCTTCGCCACCTACCACGAGGCCCGGCGCGAACGCTTCGCCCGCTTCGAGGAGTTGCGCCGCCGCTGGGACGAGAAACACGCCCAGCTGAAGAAGCTGGTGGTCAACCTGCGCCAGGCCGCGTCCGTCTCGCACGAGATGGCCTCCCGGTACGCGGCCGCCCAGACCCGGCTGCGCAAGTTCGAGGAGGCAGGCCCGCCGCCCGAGCCGCCCCGCGAGCAGGACATCAGGATGCGCATCAAGGGCGGCCGTACCGGCGTACGGGCCGTCACCTGCGCCCAGCTCGAACTCACCGGCCTGATGAAACCCTTCGACCTGGAGGTCTTCTACGGCGAACGGGTCGCCGTCCTCGGCTCCAACGGCTCCGGCAAGTCCCACTTCCTGCGGCTGCTGGCAGGCGAGGACGTGGCGCACACGGGGCAGTGGAAGCTGGGCGCGCGCGTGGTCCCCGGACACTTCGCGCAGACCCACGCCCACCCCGAACTGGAGGGCCACACCCTGCTGGACATCCTGTGGACCGAGCACTCCCAGGACCGGGGTGCGGCGATGTCCCGGCTGCGCCGCTACGAACTCACCCAGCAGTCGGAACAGAACTTCGACCGGCTGTCCGGCGGCCAGCAGGCCAGGTTCCAGATCCTGCTGCTGGAGCTGCAGGGGGTGACGGCACTCCTCCTGGACGAGCCGACCGACAACCTCGACCTGGAGTCCGCCGAGGCACTGCAGGAGGGCCTGGAGGCCTTCGACGGCACCGTCCTCGCCGTCACGCACGACCGCTGGTTCGCCCGCTCCTTCGACCGCTATCTGGTCTTCGGCAGCGACGGCCGGGTCCGGGAGACCGCGGAGCCGGTCTGGGACGAGCGCCGGGTGGAGCGGGTGCGGTAGGCCGGCGCCCCAGACAGGCCCGCGCGCCCGGAAGTTCGTACAGTGGAGGCAGGAATCCGGACCGCCGGGACCCACACGACGAGCGGGGTAGCACCATGACCGGAGTCGACCCCAGCCGGCTGGACGACCAGCAGCTCATGAAGGAGCTGGAGACCATCCACCGGACGCGCCACGACACCCTGCTGTACGGCTCGAACGACGCGCTGCGGGCGCACAACGAACGCATGGCCCAGCTGGAGGGCGAGTACCTGCGGCGCAATCCGCGCCGTCTCGTCGCCGCCGGCCGCACCCGGGAGGGCGCCCGGGAGCGGAACTGCGCCGAGACGGCGGCACCGGGCGCCTGAGCGAGCCGGGGCCCCGGCTGCCCCTCCCGGCCGGCCCGGCCCGCCGCCGCGCGCTGCTCCTACTCGGCGAACGCGTCGAGGAACGCCTCGCAGAACGCCTTGAGGTCGTCCGGCTTACGGCTGGTGACCAGCTTGTTCGGGCCGCCGTCGCAGACCTTGACCTGCTCGTCGACCCAGGTGCCGCCGGCGTTGCGGATGTCGGTGCGCAGACTCGGCCAGGACGTCAGCGTCCGGCCGCGCAGGACGTCGGCCTCCACCAGCGTCCAGGGCGCGTGGCAGATCGCCGCGACCGGCCGCCCGCCGTCGAAGAAGGCCTTCACGAACGCGACGGCCTGCTCGTCCGTCCGCAGGAAGTCCGGATTGGCCACCCCGCCCGGCAGCACGAGCGCCCCGAACGACTCCGCCGACGTCTCGCCGACCACCTCGTCCACCGGGAACGTGTCCGCCTTGTCCAGGTGCTCGAACGCCTGGATCTTCCCCGGCTTCGTCGACACCAGCACCGGCTCGTGCCCGGCGTCGGAGGCCGCCTTCCAGGGCTCGGTCAGCTCCACCTGCTCGACGCCCTCGGGCGCGGCCAGAAACGCGATACGCATGTGTTCACTCCTTTTCCGAGGCGTGCCGACGGGCCCGGCGGCCCATCGGCGCGCGGTTTCCTGTGCCTGCGCCCCGGCTCACTCCCGTCCGGTCGCCGCCTCGGCCAGCGCCAGCAGGTTGCCGTAGCGCGCCGAGCGCGGCAGCCGGGAGACCCGCTCGACCAGGTCGTCGTGGGCGTTGCGGCGGCGCAGCGCTTCGGCCAGCTCCCGCGCCGTCGCCGGAAAGTCGTGCCGGGTCAGGGACCGGGCCAGCGCCAGCCGTACGCTCTCCGGCGACGGCCGCTCACCGGTCCCCGGCACACTCGGACCGCGGAACACCGCCGGATCGTCCTCGGCCGGCGGCTCGGGGTCGTGCCAGTCCTCGGTCCGTGTCGGATGCCCGGACCTGAGCAGGCCCTGGAGCTCGTGCTTCATCTCGTCGTCCCGGTGCACGTTCAGCCGGGCACTGCCTCGCTGCATGTTCTCCCTCCAGGTACTTCGGGGGTGCCGACCGCGTACCCGGGGACGGGGGGCCGACACGGGGTTCCTGGCGGCCTTTCCCGCCCCGCCGGAACCAGGCCGTGACGTCACCCGAAAGAGGGCGCGAGTCCCGCGAATGGGGTCCGGCCGCGCGCGGCGGGGCGTGCGGCGGGCTGTGATGGCTGCGGGGGTACGGGCCCCGTGCCTCCGAGTCGTCCGTGCGAGGAGCCTCACCATGCGCCGCCCCCTTCGCGCCCTGTCCGCCGCCGTCCTGGCGGGTGCCGCGTGCGGCACCACCGGCACGGCCGTCGCGGCCGCCGGCCCCGCCGCCGAGGTCAGCCCCGGCAGCGCCCGGCCGGGCGCCACCGTCATCGTCTCCGTGACCTGCGAGAAGGCCGCCGGACCGGCCGGGCCGGGCGGTGGCCGGGCACCCGCGGCCATCGACGCCACGTCGTCGGCATTCGCCGGGCACACCGTGCGGCTGGCCAGGGTCGACCAGAGCGGGGGGCTCACCTATCGGGGCACCGCGCGGGTCGTCTCCGGGGACACACCGGTGACGTACAGGGAGGGGACCGCGGCGGGTGCCACGGCGGACGGCACCCGGACCGTCGACGGGACGTGCCCGGCGGCGGACGGACGGCAAGGCCGGCCCTGGAGCGCGCGCCTGGCCCTGGCGGCAGACGACGGCACCGGCAGCGCGGCCCCAGGAGAGACCGCCACGGTGCCCCAGAGCGGCGGCGCGCTTCCGCAGGTCGGTGGCGGGACGCTGCCGGAGACGGGGGGCGGCGCGCTTCCGCAGGTCGGTGCCGGGGCGCTGCCGGTGACCGGTGGTGGTGCCCTGCCGGAGATCGGTGGCGGGGCCCTGCCGAAGGCCGGTGGCGGGGTGCTTCCGCAGACCGGCAGTGGGGCGCCCCACCCGGCGGACGGCGGCGGCGTACCGCACCCGGCGGACGGCGGCGCCGTGTTGCCCCCGGGTGACGGCGTCGGCGCGCTGCCCCCGGGAGACGGCGGCGGCACGCTGCCCCCGGGAGGCGGGGAGGGGTTCCCGCACGGCGACGACGGGCCGGCGGTTGTCGGCGGGGACGACGGAACAGGCCTGGGCGGCGACACCGGCTCTCACGGCGACACCGGCCTTCGCGGAGACACCGGCCCTGGCGGCGACACCGGTTCTCGCGGCGACACCGGCCCTGGCGGCGATACCGGCCCTGGCGGCGGGAGCGGCGCGTTCGGCCACGGCGACAACGGCACGGCTGCGCACGGTCAGGGCACCGCGCCCCGCGGGGACGAAGGCACCGCCGGTCGTGGTGACGGCGGAACGGTCCCGCCCGGCGGTGACGGCGCGGCCTCACGCGGGCCTCGCGGCGACGGGGACGCCGTGGGTCCCCGGGGCGGGGACGGTGACGTTCCCCGGGGCGACGGCGAGCGGCCCTGCGCCGGGGCCTCACAGCCGTGTGCGGCCGCCGACGGGCGCGAGTGCCAAGGGGCGCACGCCGGTGACGGCGCCTCCTGCGCCGCCGAGGGTCTGCAGCACGGGGTGGCGGCCGGGGACGGCGGCGCCTACAGCCCGTCGGTACCGGCGCTGGTCGCGGGCGGGATGCTGATCGCGGCCGCCTGCTGCGGCGCCGCGTACCGGGTGTGGGGCCGGCGGCCGTGGGGCGGGAGGACCGCCGCGGACGGGTGACCGGGCCGCCACCGGGTACTCCGGAGCGACCGCTCCGGCGGGAGCGCACGACCCGGACCGGACAGCACACGGCATCACCCACTGCGCGGAGGCGGACATGCGGCGGACGGATCCCGAGGCCCACGGACCGGCGAGCGGCGACTCCGCGCGGCCGAGCGCGCCGACACCGCCCGAGGGCCACGGTCCCGTCCGCTACGGCCCGGCCCTGCCCGACGACGGGCTGCCCGTCCTGCCCGAGCTCGCCGCCGTGCTGGCCGCCGCCGCGCACCGGGGCGGGGAGCAGCCCGTCGGCGGCAGCCCGGCCCTGCTGGACGCGGCCCGCGGCTACTGGGACCGGCGCGGACTGCCCACCCCGGCCGGCCGGGTGGTCGCCGGACCCGGCGCCCCCGCTCTGCTGCTCGCGCTCACCGCCGCGCTCGGCGGCGACGTCCTGGTGCCGCGCCCCTGCGCCGCCTGGTGGGCGCCCTACGCCAGAATCCTCGGCCGACCGGCCTTCCACGTGCCCACCCCGGCCGAGTCCGGCGGCGCACCGGACCCCTACGCGCTGCTGGAGACGGTGCGCCGGGTCCGGGACGAGGGCGGGGACCCCCGGCTGCTGGTGCTCTCCGTCGCCGACGACCCCACCGCCACCGTCGCCCCGCCCGAACTGCTGCACGAGACCGTGGAGGCCGCCACCGGCGCGGGCCTGCACCTGGTCAGCGACGAGACCTGGCGCGACACCCTGCACGCCCCGGACGCCACGGTGCTGCTCAGCCCCGCCGAGATGCTCCCGGACCGGGTCACCGTGGTCACCGACCTGGCCGGTGCCCTGCTGCCGGCCGGCTGGCCCGCCGCCGTCGCCCGGTTCCCGGCGGGCGCCACCGGCACGGCGCTGCACGCACGCGTGCTCGACATCCTCACGGCGCTGGGCGCCCGCCTCGCCGGACCCGTGGCGGTCGCCGCGGCCCACGCGCTCGACGAGCCCGAGCTCGTCACCGCCCGCCGGGAGGCCGTCGTACGGCTGCACGCGCGCGTGGCCGCCGCGGCGCACACCGCCGTCGTCGCCGCGGGCGCCCTGGCCCGGCCGCCGCAGGCCGGCCGTCACCTGTACGCCGACCTGGAGCCGCTGCGTGCCGCTCTCGCCGCCCACGGGGTCGGCGACGCACAGGAGTTGGAGGACTTCCTCACCACCCGGCTGGGCATGCCGGCGCCGGGCGGCCACCGGTTCGGCGACGACCTGGGCGCGCTCCGCGTCCGGCTCGCCACCGGCCCGCTGCTGGGCGGGACCGACGCGGAGCGCCAGGAATGCCTCACCTCACCCGCGCCGTTGGAACTGCCACACGTGCAACGCGCGTTGATGTCCTTGAGGTCGGTACTCGGCGATCTCCGCGACGACGCTCAGCGATGGGAGCCTCCTCGATGACGCAGCAGACGCATGAGTCAGGGTCCACGACGACTGCCCCCACCACCCCTGCCCCCACGCCGCCTGCCCCTACGAAGCCCGCCTCCACGAAGCCCGCCGCCACGACGACCGCCTCCACGAAGCCTGAAGCCCCGATGGCCGGTTCCATGACGCCCGCCGTCACGGCCACGGAAACCGGTCCCTGCGCGCCTCCGTCCCTGCCGCTCGCCGAACCGCGTCCGCTGGGCGAACTCCGGTTCTGGCCGCGGACGTTCCACGACCGCCTGACCGCCCCGCTGCCCGGCCTCAAGGCGATGGCCCGCTTCGCCCGCGAGGGCTCGGTCCGCCCCGGCCGGGAGGGTCTCGCCGACATCCCCCGGCTGCCCTTCGAACCGGGCCCGCTGCCCCGTGTGGACGGCGACACCGTCTCCGTCACCTGGGCGGGACACGCCAGTTGGATCGTCCGGATCGGCGGCCTGACCGTCCTCACCGACCCGGTCTGGTCCCGCCGCATCATCGGCACCCCCGCCCGGGTCACCCCGGTCGGCGTCCCCTGGGAGTCCCTGCCGCACGTCGACGCGGTCGTCATCAGCCACAACCACTACGACCACCTGGACGCCCCCACCCTGCGCCGCCTCCCGCGCGAGACCCCGGTGTTCGCGCCGGCCGGACTCGGCGGCTGGTTCAGGCGCCGCCGTTTCACCACCGTCACCGAGCTGGACTGGTGGGAGGCGGCCGAACTGCGCGGCACCCGCTTCGACTTCGTGCCCGCCCACCACTGGTCCAAGCGCACCCTCACCGACACCTGCCGCAGCCTCTGGGGCGGCTGGGTCCTCACGGCGCCGGACGGCGGCCGGGTCTACTTCGCCGGCGACACGGGCTACGGCCACTGGTTCTCCCGCATAGGCCGCCGCTACCCCGGCATCGACCTCGCCCTGATGCCCATCGGCGCCTACGACCCCCGCTGGTGGCTGAGCGACGTCCACCTGGATCCGGAGGAGGCGGTCCGGGCGACGCAGGACCTCGGGGCGAGACGGATGGCCCCCATGCACTGGGGCACCTTCATCCTCTCGGCAGAGCCCGTGCTGGAACCGCTGACGCGGGTACGGGCGGCTTGGGAGCGGGCGGAGCTGGCCCGGGAGGACCTGTGGGATCTGCCGGTGGGGGGATCGAGGGTTCTGGAGCGGACGTCAAGGGGCAGCGCCGTGGGGTAGAGCGCCCCGACACCCGGCAGGGGGGCGCGGGGGACCGTCGGCCGAATGCCCGGCGGAGGAACCGCGCGAGCAACCACGCCGCACCCGCGCCCCGCCGTCACCCGGCGGACCGAACCCGCCGCCACACACTCGGCGCCACACTGATGACGACCGTCAGCCCCACCGCGGCCACCACGCCCTCCCACGGCTCCGGAAACAACGATCCCCCCAGGATGCCGATCACCTGGTACGTCACCGCCCACGCCAGGCACGCCGCCACGTTCCCGCGCGCGAACCGCCGCAGCGGCCACTCCGCCAGCAGGCACGCGAGCATCACCGGAATCCGTCCGGCCGGCACCAGCCGCGACAGCACCAGCACGGCGACGTCGTGCTCGGCCAGCTTCGCCTGCGCCTGCGCCAACCGTTCCTCCGGCGCCCGCGCCCGTATCGCCGCCAGCCACCGCGACCCGTTCTTCGACCGCAGCCCGCGCCGCCCCAGCCAGTACAGCGCCGCGTCCCCCAGGAAGGCCGCCAGCGACGCCGTCACGAACACCAGCGCCAGCGCGAACGGCGCCGTCTGGTGAAACGCCACCACCGCCGCCGAACTCACCAGTGCCCCCGTCGGCACCACCGGCACCAGCGCCCCGATCAGCACCAGCAGGAAGAGCGTCGGATACCCGATCGCCTGCTGCGCGGACTCGGCCGAAGACGACGAGGACGACGCGGCGGCACCGGCGGCCGCCGTGACGACAACCAGCAGTCTCACCGTGCGACCTCCAGCCGCACACCCTCCCCGTGGCCGAGCCTGTGCACCGCCACCCCCGGCGCGTACTCGGCCGCGAGGCGCACGAACTCGTCACCGGGTGCGTGGAACTCGTGCGGGCGCACCGCGTCCATGCCGATCGGCCAGTACGTCCCGTAGTGCACCGGCACCGCGCTGCGCGGTGCAAGCCGGGCCAGCGCCCGCGCCGCCCGCCCGGCGTCCAGGTGGCCCTCCCCGAGGTGCGGTCCCCAGCCGCCGACCGGCAGCAGGGCCACGTCCACCGGTCCGACCGCCTCGGCCATCTCGTCGAACAGCCCGGTGTCCCCGGCGAAGTACGTCCGCGCCGCGCCCTCGACGACGTATCCCAGGGCGGGGGAGCGGTGCGGTCCCACCGGCAGCCGGCGGCCGTCGTGCGCGGCCGGCACCGCCCGTACGACGACGGGGCCGACGGATATCTCGTCCCCCACGTCGACCTCGGTGACGCGCAGCTGACGGAGGCGGCGGAGCGCGGGCACCGCGCGTCGTGCGCCCCGGGGCACGAGCAGGCGCGTGCCCGGGGCGAGCCCGGCGAGCGAGGGCACGTGCAGATGGTCCGCGTGCAGGTGGGAGACGAGCGCGAGGTCCGCGCGGCGGGCCTCGGGCGGCGGCGGGGCGCCCCGGCGGCGGCGCAGGTGCGCGAGCCGGCGCGCGAACAGAGGATCGGTGAGCAGGCGTATGCCCGAATCCTCGATCGTGCAGGTGGCGTGACCCCACCAGGTGATCTCCACCGGCACCTCTTTGCCTCCTTCGCGCGACTCCCCGAAGCCTACGTGCAGGAGTAGGGTCGGCGGCGAAACCCGGAGGTGAGGGGGACGCCATGGGACAGGTGCGGGGTGCCTCCGGTGGCCTGATGCCGGTGCGGGTGACCGCCATCGCGAGTCTGACGCCGCTGGAGGAACTGGAGATCGACCCCTTCCTGGTCGACTCCCGCAGCCAGCACGCGATGTGCGCGCGCTGGGCCGTGGAACACGGATACGTCATCGCCCGCGAACTGCTGGTCCGCGGGCTGCGCCCCGACCACAGCGCTTTGTGGACGGGCGTTCGGCCGGGCCTCGACCTCTTCGTCGCCCCGAGCAGGCGGGTTCTGGAGAGCGCGCTGTCCTCGGTCGAGGACTTCAAGGCGGAGTGCGCGCGACGTGGGGTCCGGGTGGAGACGGTGGGCCGGGCCGAGCCGTGCTACGACGCCCAGATGAAGGCCCGGGTCCACCGCAGGCTCTCCATGCCGACAGCAGGCTACGACGGCCGCTAGCCGCTGCGCTGCGCCGCGCCGTGGCGGTCTGCGGCGCCGTCGCGGCGGCAGCCGTAGGCCGTGATGCCTTGTGGTGTGCCGCAGGCGTTGTGCTCGGCCGCAAGTGCCGCGTTCCAGCGCGAGCGTCGGGATGCGCCGTGGCTGGTCTGCGGCACCGTCGCGGCCGGTCACGCACACGCGGCAACACGCGGCGGCGGCAGCCGCAGGTCGGCACTGCCCCGCGGCACGCGCCGCAGGTCGGCACTGCCCCGCGGCACGCGCCGCAGGTCGGCACTGCCCCGCGGTGGCGGCAGCCGCAGGTCGGCACTGATCCGCGGCAGCCGCCGCAAGTCGGCGCCGCCCCGCGCCCCTTGGGCGGTGCCCCGTTCTCATCGGCCCCGGGCCGTGAGCCGGTGGTGGCCGATGTGACACTGTGGGCGGCGGCAGACCCGCGGTCGGCGGGGTCGTGGACATGAGGTCGGTGGGGCGTGCGGTGGCGGCGGGTCGTCAGTCAGGTCGGGCGGAGCATCACGGTGTGGGTGGTCTCCACTGTCACCATGCTGGTCCTCGCCGGCCTCCTGCCCGACTTCCAGCTCCAGTCCCCCGACGGTGACAGCGCCACCCGCATCGCGGTCACCGCGGCCCTGGGCGCCGGCGCCTTCGGTGTGCTCTCGGCCGTCGTCTGGCCCCTCCTCGTACGGCTCCTGCTGCTCGTGCCCGCCCTCGTCCTCGGCCTGCTGGTCTTCTTCCTCAACGGCTCCCTCCTCCTCGTCGCGCTGCGCGTCAACCCCTCCGGGCAGAGCGAGGCCGCGCCGGAGACCGCCGTGATCGTGGCCGCCGTGATGTCCGCCGTCGCCTCCGCCACCGGCGGCGCGCTCGCCGTCCGCGACGACGACGCCTACCGCCACCGCCTCTCCCGCCTCGCCACCCGCCGCCGCACCGCGCAGCCGCCCTGCCCGGACACCCCCGGCACCGTCTTCCTCCAGCTCGACGGCGTCGGCCACGACGTCCTCACCGCCGCGGTCGCCAAGGGCCTGATGCCGACCGTGGCCGGCTGGCTCGCCGGCAGCCACCGGCTCACCCCCTGGCGCACCGACTGGTCCAGCCAGACCGGCGCCAGCCAGCTCGGCATCCTGCACGGCTCCAACGCCGACGTCCCGGCCTTCCGCTGGTACGAGAAGGACAGCCGCGAGGTGATGGTCTGCAACCGGCCGACCAGCGCCGCCGAACTGCAGCGCAGGGCCGTCGAGCGCACCGCCGACGGGGGACTGCTCACCGTGGACGGCGCCAGCCGCGGCAACCTCTTCAGCGGCGGCGCCGACGAACAGGCCCTCGTCCTGTCGATAGCCACCCGCCGCCGCGGCCGGGAGAACCGCTCCCGCGCCGGGTACTTCGCGTACTTCGCCGACCCCGCCAACGCCGTCCGCACCGCGCTCTCCTTCTGCGCCGAGGTCGCCCGCGAGATCGGCCAGTCCACCGCGGCCCGGCTGCGCAGGCAGCGCCCGCGGGTCGGACGCGGCGGCCTCTACCCCCTCGTCCGCGCCTTCGCGACCGTCGTCGAACGGGACGTCGTCGTCGCCGCGGTCATGGGCGACCTGCTCGTGGGCCGCACCGCCGTCTACGCCGACCTGGTCGCCTACGACGAGGTCGCCCACCACTCCGGCCCGCGCAGCCGGGACACCGAGAAGGTGCTGCAACGCCTGGACCGTGCCCTGGCCCTGATCGAGAAGGCCGCCGAACACGCCCCCCGGCAGTACCGGATCGTCGTCCTGTCCGACCACGGCCAGAGCCCCGGCGAGACCTTCCGTTCCCGCTACGGGCTCACCCTCGGCGACCTGGTGCGGGCCGGCTGCGGGCTGCCCGTGCCGCGCCGCGCCGAGCGAACCCACAGCGGCACCGAGGCGCGGGCCGCCGTCCGCGCGGCGCTGCGCAGACCGGTCGAGGAGGGCGGCGAGAAGCACCGGCCGGCCCGGCACTCGGAGCCGATCGTGCTCGCCTCGGGCAACCTCGGGCTGGTCTCCTTCCCCGACGTGCCGCACCGGATGACCAAGGAGGAGATCGACGCGCGCCATCCCGCGCTGCTGACGACGCTCGCCAACCATCCCGGCGTCGGGTTCCTGCTGGTGCGCAGCGCGGAGCACGGTGGGGTGGTGCTGGGCGCCCACGGCGCGGAGATACCGCTCGACCGGCTGGACGGCGCCCCCGGGCCGCTCGGCGTCTTCGGGCCGGGGGCCGCGGATGCCGTACGGCGCACGCACTCCTTTCCGCACACCGCCGACATCATGGTCAACTCGTGGTACGACCCGGAGAGCGGGGAAGTGCTGGCGTTCGAGGAGCAGATCGGGTCGCACGGAGGCCTGGGGGGCGCGCAGGGGCGGCCGTTCCTGCTGTCGCCGGTCTGTGTGTCCGACCCGGTGGGGGACGGGGAGGAGCTCGTGGGGGCGGAGGCGGTGCACTCGGTGTTGCGGCGGTGGATCGGGGAGGCGGACGGGCCGCAGGTTCCTCTGCCGGAGGAGGAGCAGGCTGCGTAGTCCGCTCGCCGCGGACCGGTGCGGGCTGGTCGCGCCCACGCGGCGGAGCCGCATGTCGGACACAGCCTTGCGCCCCTCACGGGCGGCGCTAAATCAGCTGCGTTCTCTTCGCACCCGCCTCACACTGTTCGGGACGCACGTCTCTCGAACACCCCAAGGAGCAGCCTCTTGCAGGCAGCCGTCACCGTCACGCCCTCCCGCATTCCCGAACTCCTCCTCGGCCTCGCCACCGTCCGGCCCGTCTTCATCTGGGGCGCCCCCGGCATCGGGAAGTCCTCCCTGGTGCGGGAGTTCGCCGAATCGCTCGGGCTGGAGTGCGTGAGCCTGCTGGGTACGCAGCTGGCGCCCGAGGACCTGATCGGGGTTCCGCAGATCCGGGACGGGCGGTCCGTCTTCTGCCCGCCGGAGGCGATCGCGCGGGACGAGCCGTACTGCCTCTTCCTCGACGAGCTGAACGCGGCCACCCCCGATGTGCAGAAGGCGTTCTACTCGCTCATCCTCGACCGGCGCATCGGGAACTACGAGCTGCCCAAGGGATCGATCGTCATCGGCGCCGGCAACCGGGCCACCGACAACGCGCTCGCCCGGCCCATCGCCTCCGCGCTCGTCAACCGGCTGGCCCACGTCCACCTGGAGGCCTCCGCGCACGACTGGCTCGCCTGGGCCGCGGCGAGCGGCATCCATCCGTGGATCCTGGACCACCTCACCGACCGGCCCGACCATCTGTGGTCCAAGCCGCCGAAGACCGAGGAGCCGTTCTCCACCCCGCGCTCCTGGCACATGCTCTCCGACGCCCTGCACTCCTTCGGACCGGGGCTCGACGAGGAGACGCTGAAGGTCCTGGCGCACGGCACGCTGACGCCCGCGCACGCCACCGCCTTCTGCGGATACGTCAAGATCGTGCGCAGCCGGTTCGGGATCGAGGCGATCCTGAAGGGGGACGCGGGGTGGCCGCCCCGCGTCGAGGACCGCGACCTGCTGTACTACCTCGCGGAGTCGTTCCGGGGGCGGCTGGTCAAGGAACTGCCCGCCGACAAGGAGCACATGTCGGCGAGCGGCCGGCAGACCGCCTACCGCGCCAAGTCGCTGCTGGTGCAGCTGGCCGAGATCTCCGTCGAGGTCGCCCAGACCGTCATCGCCTCCGACGCCGACGGCAACCCGGTGCTGCCCGCCTGGTTCCTGATCGAGGCGGCCCGGGACATGCCCCGGCTGGTGGAGGCCCGGCGATGAGCAGAGCCGCGGCCGCCCGCAGGAAGCAGGACCCGGCCGCCGAGAACTTCGCGGCCGGCGTCGAACTGCTGCGCGCCAACACCGCGCTGCGGGCCGTGGAGTTCACCATCTGCCGGCACGAGAAGTGCGAACTCGGGCCACGGGACGGGCTGGTGCGCGCCGACTCCGACGGCGTGCTGCACGCGCACCCCACCCGGCGGGCCGAACCCGCCGAGTGGGCCTGGGCATTGGCGCACTGCACCATCCATCTCGGCTTCGGCCACCTCCCGGCCGCCACCGGCCCGCGCACCCAGCCGGACCGCTACGACCTCGCCGCCCGCTGCACCGTCGTCAACCGCTTCCTGGAGACCTTCCCGATCGGTGCGGCCCCCGGCCACCTGCCCGCCTCCTACCCGGAGGGCGACGAGGAGCGACTGGCCGCCGGCTGGCGCCGCACCGGCTCCGTCCCGGCCGCGTACGAGCGCGGCGGGACGAACGGCGGTGAGCCCGACCAGCTCCTCCTCTCCTGGAGCACGTGGGCCGGTCAGGTCCCCGACTGGCAGGTGGGGTTCGCGCACGCGCTGACCCGCACCATGTCCCGGGCGATGGACCTGGCCGGCGGCCGCCGCACCTCCATGTCCGGGCCGCCGACCCCGCTGCGCCCCTGGGAACAGGCGCTGAGCTGGTTCGTCTCCTCCTACCCGCTGCTCGGCGGCATCGCGGCCGGCATCAAGCTGGTCGCCGACGCCGAACTGGCCCGCGCCCACGACATCGCCGTCGCCGCGGTCAACCCCGAGGCCGGCGAGATCTACGTCAACCCGCTGCGGACGATGGACGACGAGGAGTGGCGGTTCGTCCTCGCCCACGAGATGCTGCACGCCGCCCTGCGCCACGGCGACCGCCTCGGCAGCCGCGACCCGTACCTCTTCAACATCGCCTGCGACTACGTCATCAACGGCTGGCTGGTCGAGATGCGCGTCGGCACCATGCCCGAAGGACTGCTGTACGACGCCGGGCTGCGGGGGCTCTCGGCCGAGGAGGTGTACGACCGGATCGCCGTCGACCTGCGGAGGATGCGGCGGCTCGCCACGCTGCGCGGCAAGGGACGCGGTGACGTGCTGGGCGCGCCGCTCGGGCCGCCCGGTGCCTACGTCGACCTCGACGAGTTCTACCGCCGGGGCCTGTGCCAGGGGCTCGACCTGCACCAGACGCAGGACCGGGGCCTGCTGCCGGGCGGCCTGGTCGAGGAGATCCGCGCGCTCAGCCACCCACCGCTGCCCTGGGACGCCCGACTGGCCCGCTGGTTCGACGAGTTCGTGCCCCGCCCGGAGGCCGTACGCACCTACGCCCGCCCCTCGCGGCGGCAGGCGTCCACCCCGGACATCCCGCGCGCGGGCCGGTACTTCCCGCCCGAGGAGGTCGCCCGCTGCACCTTCGGCGTGGTCCTCGACACCTCCGGATCCATGGACCGCACCCTGCTCGGCAAGGCCCTCGGCGCCATCGCCTCCTACGCCGAGGCCCGCGACGTCCCGGCCGCGCGCGTCGTCTTCTGCGACGCGGCTCCGCACGACGCCGGCTACCTCCCGACCACCGAGATCGCCGACCGGGTCCGGGTGCACGGCCGCGGCGGCACGGTCCTGCAGCCCGGCATCGACCTGCTCCAGCGCGCCGACGACTTCCCGCCCGGCGCGCCGGTCCTGGTGATCACCGACGGCTGGTGCGACGTCCTGCGGGTCCGCCGCGAGCACGCGTACCTGATCCCGGACGGCCGTCGCCTGCCGTTCACTCCCCGTGGGCCGGTCTTCCGGGTGCGCTGAGCCCGGATGTGATCGGATGGGGGCGAGCGAACCGGTTCATTCGCCTTCATCGCCGAAAGGAACAACCGTGGCTACCACGCGCACCGCACACACCGTCTGGGAAGGCAGCCTGACCGAGGGCAACGGCGTCATCACCTTCGACTCCTCCGGTATCGGCGAGCAGCCCGTCACGTGGGCCTCGCGCTCCCAGGAGGCGAACGGCAGGACGAGCCCCGAGGAGCTGATCGCGGCCGCCCACTCCAGCTGCTTCTCCATGGCGCTGTCGCACGCCCTGACCGGTGCCGGCACCCCGCCCACCAAGCTGGTCACCAACGCCGACGTCACCTTCCAGCCCGGCACCGGCATCACCGGCATCCACCTGACCGTCGAGGGCACCGTCCCCGGCCTGGACGCGGAGGGCTTCGCCGCCGCCGCCGAGGACGCCAAGAAGAACTGCCCGGTCAGCCAGGCCCTGGCCGGCACCACCATCACCCTGGACGCGAAGCTCGCCTGAGCCCCTATCCCGCGATGCCGCGCCACCCCGTCCTTCCGAGGGGGCGCGGCATCGTCGTTCCCGGGGTACCCGGCATTGACAACGGCGCGCTCAAGTTTTGTGCTGGAGTCGAGGCGGCGCCCTGGGCGGAAGGGGACGGACATGGCACGTGCGGTCGGTATCGACCTCGGTACGACGAACTCGGTGGTGGCCCTGCTGGAGGGCGGTGAGCCCACCGTCGTCGCCAATGCCGAGGGGGCCCGCACCACCCCGTCGGTCGTGGCCTTCGCGAAGAACGGCGATGTGCTGGTCGGCGAGGTCGCCAAGCGGCAGGCGGTGACCAACGTGGAGCGCACCGCGCGCTCGGTGAAGCGGCACATGGGCGACGCGGCCTGGCGGTTCCCGGAGAGCGGGAGCGTCGACGGCACCCGGTTCCGGGCCCAGGAGCTGTCGGCGCGGGTGCTGCAGAAGCTGAAGCGGGACGCCGAGGCCTACCTCGGCGAGGACGTCACCGACGCGGTGATCACCGTGCCCGCGTACTTCGACGACTCCCAGCGGCAGGCAACCAAGGAGGCCGGGGAGATCGCCGGCCTGAAGGTGCTGCGGATCATCAACGAGCCGACCGCCGCGGCGCTCGCCTACGGCCTGGACCGGGGCGAGGAGCAGACCGTCCTGGTCTTCGACCTCGGCGGCGGCACCTTCGACGTGTCGCTCCTCGAGATCGGCGACGGGGTGATCGAGGTCAAGGCCACCAACGGCGACACCCACCTGGGCGGCGACGACTGGGACCAGCGGATCGTCGAGCACCTCGTGCAGCGGTTCAAGGGGCAGTACGGCATCGACCTCGGCAACGACAAGATGGCCGTGCAGCGGCTGCGCGAGGCCGCCGAGAAGGCGAAGATCGAACTGTCGTCGTCCACCGAGACGTCGATCAACCTGCCCTACATCACCGCCTCCGCCGACGGGCCGCTGCACCTGGAGGAGAAGCTGACACGGGCTCAGTTCCAGGAGCTCACCGCGGACTTGCTGGACCGCTGCAAGAAGCCGTTCCACCAGGCCGTCAAGGACGCGGGCGTGAAACTGGCGGCGATCGACCACGTCATCCTGGTCGGCGGCTCGACCCGGATGCCCGCGGTCACCGACCTGGTCCGGGAACTCACCGGCAAGGACCCGCACAAGGGCGTCAACCCGGACGAGGTGGTCGCGGTGGGCGCCGCCCTCCAGGCGGGCGTCATCCGCGGTGACGTGAAGGACGTCCTGCTGCTCGACGTCACCCCGCTGTCCCTGGGGATCGAGACCAAGGGCGGCATCATGACCAAGCTCATCGAGCGCAACACCACGATCCCCACCCGGCGTTCTGAGATCTTCACGACCGCCGCCGACAACCAGCCCTCGGTGGGGATCCAGGTCTACCAGGGTGAGCGGGAGATCGCCGCGTACAACAAGAAGCTGGGCGTCTTCGACCTCACCGGTCTGCCGCCCGCACCGCGCGGGGTGCCCCAGATCGAGGTGGCCTTCGACATCGACGCGAACGGGATCATGCACGTCTCGGCCAAGGACCTGGCGACCGGCCGTGAGCAGAAGATGACCGTGACCGGCGGCTCCGCCCTGCCCAAGGACGACATCGACCGCATGATGCGCGAGGCCGAGCAGTACGCCGAGGAGGACCGCAAACGCCGGGAGGCCGCGGAGACCCGCAACCAGGCCGAACAACTCGTCTACCAGACCGAGAAGTTCCTCCGGGAGAACGAGGAGCGGGTGCCGAGCGGCACGAAGACCGACGTGGAGGCGGCGGTCGCCGAGCTCAAGGCGCTGCTGGAGCGGAACGCCGACACCGGCGAGCTCCGCCGGGGCGTGGACAGGCTGGCGAGCGTGAGCCAGCAGATGGGGCAGGCCATGTACGCGAACGCCTCCGCCGCCGGCGGTTCGGCCGAGGAACAGCGGGGGCCCGAAGCCGAGGAGGAAGGGGTGGTGGACGCCGAGATCGTGGACGACGAGAGGGGTGCGGCCGGGTGAGGCGCCGCCGGGTCCCGCCGTCGTGGCTGAGCGCCGTCGCGGCGGAGGGAAACCCCGGCCGCGCTCAGCGCGACGGCCGCGCTCCGGTGGGCGTCGTCGGCAGGGCCGCGCAGACCGCGTCCAGGACGGACGCGTACGGGGTGCCGAAGTCGGCCAGCCTGCACCGGAGCCGTGCCAGACAGTCGCGGTGCTCGGTGAGCAGGCCGGTGTCGCCGGTGCGGGCCGTGAACTCCAGCACGGCCGGGAGGAAGTCCGGCAGCTCCTCGCCGGTGAACTCCATGCCGTACGCCTTGTAGCTGTCCTGGAACCGGACCAGGGACGTGTCCCGGCGGTGCGGGTCGCCGTCCCGCCACCAGCTGAGGTGGAGGCTGTGCGGGTTCCTGGGGTCGAAGACCCGCACGTAGTGCGCGGCCAGCTCCTGCGGTGGGGTCACCGTCGCGTGGTCGGTGAACTCGCGCAGTTGCGGGGCGGCTTCGCGCAGCAGCGGCAGCCGGGCGACGAAGTCGTCGTCCGGGTAGGTGAGACAGAGCGCCGCCGCCTGGTAGAACACCGCGTCCGAGGGCATCAGTCCTCCTTCGCCTCGTCGGGGCCGCACCGTGCGGACCGGGCGCGGGCGTGCCCGGCCGGGCGAACCGGGCGGCGCCCGGCAGCGCCGCACCCCGTTCCCTCGGGGGTGTCCGCGTGTCCGTCACGTCGGCTCCCTCGCTCACCCGTCGCTTCGACGCTAGAGGCGGCCACGGGAACGCACCTGTTCAGAGCGCCCGGACGGGTCAGACCTTGCGGGCCACCCCGCCGTACACCGGCACGATGCCCTCCGCCTGGACGGCCACGTCCACCGGCTCCGGACGCCACCCGGAGACCGGGATCACGCCGGGGCCGAGCAGCTCCAGGCCGTCGAAGAAGCGGGAGAACTCGGGCAGCGTCCGCGGGTGGAAGGGCGTCCCGCTGCGCCGGAAGTTCGCCGCCGCCTGCTCGATCGCCTCCGGGCTGAGGTCCGGGGTGACCTGCGAGAGGATCAGATGGCTGCCCGGGGCGAGCGCCTCGACGTAACGGCGCAGCAGGCCGTACACGTCGTCGCCGTCCGGGTCGTCGTCCAGGTAGTGGGTCAGCGCCACCAGCGACAGCGCGACGGGCTGTGTGAAGTCCAGGGTCTCGGCGGCGCGGGCCAGCAGGGTGCCGACGTCACGGACGTCGGCGTGCACGTACTCGGTGCTGCCCTCCTCCGTGCCCCGCAGCAGCGCCTCCGCGTGGCGCAGCACGATCGGGTCGTTGTCCGCGTACACCACCTTCGACTCCGCCGCCACGCCCTGCGCCACCTGGTGCAGGTTCGGCTCGGTCGGGATGCCGGTGCCGATGTCCAGGAACTGCCGGGTGCCGGACTCGGCGACGGTGCGCACCGCCCGCTGCATGAACCGGCGGTTGGCGCGCGCCCCGCGCAGCACGGTGCCGTCCACGGCGAGGATCCGCCGGGCCAGCTCCTCGTCCACCGGGTAGTTGTCCTTGCCGCCCAGCCACCAGTCGTACACCCGCGCCGGGTGCGGCCGGCTCGTGTCGATCGTGGTCGGGGCGGGCTCGGGTGCGGTCACAGTGCGTGCTCCTCACAGCAGATCGTGTCGCGGTACTCCCGCAGCAGCTCCTCGGTCCGCTGGGCCGAGGCCGCTCGGGCCGTCATGTGGTCCAGGACCTCCAGGTGCGCCCCGACCTCGTCCCGGGAGTCCAGGTACAGGGCGCCGGTCAGGTACTCGGTGAAGACCATGTCGGGCAGCTCCGGCTCGGCGAACCGGAACAGCGTGAACGGCGCGTACGTCCCCGGGTGCGGGCCGCTCGCGAACTCGGCGATCTGCAGGGTGATCCGGTCCCGCTGGATGTAGGCGAGGAGCTTGTCGACCTGGTCGCGCATCACCTCGCAGCGGCCGCTCACCGGGCGCCGCAGCACCGTCTCGTCCATGATCACCCACAGGTGGGGCGGATCGTCCTGCTCCAGCAGCCGCTGCCGGGTCATGCGCAGCGCCACATGCCGTTCGACGGCCGTGGGATCGCCGTGCCCGATCGTGCCGGCCTCCATGACGGCCCGCGCGTACGCCTCCGTCTGCAGCAGGCCGGGAACGAAGTGCGGTTCGTAGGAGCGGACCACCCGGGCGGCACCCTCCAGGCTCACGTACAGGCTGAACCAGTCCGGCAGCACGTCGTGGAACCGCTGCCACCAGCCCGGCTGGTTGGCCTCCTCGGCCAGCCGCACGAACGCCGCCTGCTCCTCCTCGGGGACCCCGTACGTCTCCAGCAGCACCTGGATGTACGGGATCTTCAACGCGACCTCGGCCATCTCCATCCGCCGTACGGTCGCCTGCGCCACCCGCAGCACCCGGGCCGCCTCGTCCCGACCCAGGCCGGCCGCCTCGCGCAGCTCCTGCAGCCGCTTGCCGAGCACGACCTGCCCCACTGTGGGCGCAGCACGCCGCTCACTCACGCCACGCCTCCCCTACGTGCACAAGTACGGGGAGCAGTGTGTCACGCGATGCCGCGTCGCACACCTGGCCGAGGCAACTGCTCTCGTCAACTTACCAACGAGTTCAGGTATTTGGCGGTGGCCGGGTCGGCCGGCAGGAACGTCTCGATGGCCAGCTCGGCGACCGTCACGTCCATCGGCGTGTTGAACGTCGAGATCGACGACACGAACGACAGCACCCGCCCGGCGTGCTCGATCCGCAGCGGCAACGCGAAGTACGCGACCGGTTCCGCCGGGCCGCTGTCACCGGCGCCGGCCGGCGCCGGATAGCCGGCCACCTCCTCGTACAGCTCCCGCAGCGCGGCGGAGCGGTGCAGGGCGATCTGACGCTCCATCTGCTCCAGCAGATGCCCGCGCCACTCGCGCAGGTTGCGGATGCGCGGCGCCAGCCCCTCCGGGTGCAGGGTCAGCCGCATCGCGTTCGGGGCGGGCGCGAGCAGCGACGGGGGGACACCCTCCAGGAGCATCGCGATGCCCCGGTTGGCGGCGACCACCGTGTACGTGGCGTCCACCACCAGCGCCGGATACGGCTCGTAGCCCTGGATCAGCCGCTCCATGCCCTCGCGCAGTGACTCCAGCGCCGGGTCGTCCAGCGGGGTCTCCGGATAGCGCGGGGCGTAACCGGCCGCCAGGAGCAGCGCGTTGCGCTCCCGCACCGGTACGTCCAGGTGCTCGGCCAGCCGCAGCACCATCTCCTCGCTCGGCCGCGACCGGCCCGTCTCGACGAAGCTGATGTGCCGGGCCGAGGAGTCGGCACGCAGTGCCAGCTCCAGCTGGCTCACCCGCCGCCGCTCCCGCCAGGCGCGCAGCAGCGGGCCGACGCCCTTGCCGTCGGGGGCGGTCGGGGTGGCGGCGGGACCGGACGCGACGATGGTCATGGGTACGACCGTAGCCGAGGCCCCGGACACGCGGGCGTCCTCGCCGGCCGCAGGGCCAGGCCATGGCAGGCTGAACGCACGTACGCCCCTCGCCGGTCCCCGGGAAGGAAGCCGCACCATGGCCGTCGCACCGCTGTCGCAGCAGGAGATCGAGGACCGGCTGGCCGAGCTGCCCGGCTGGTCGCAGGACGGCGACCGGCTCGCCCGCGCCTACCGCCTCGACTCGCACTTCGCCGCCGTCGCCCTGGTCGTGCACATCGCCCGTATCCAGGACGAACTCGACCACCACTCCGATCTCACCCTCGGCTACCACACCGTGACCCTCACCGTGCACACCCACAGCGCGGGCGGTGCCGTCACCGGCAAGGACTTCGAACTCGCCCACAGGGTGGAGGACATCGCCCCAGGCCACGGCGCACACTGAGCCATGTGCTCGACTACGACAAGGAAGCCGGGACCTATGACGCGAGCCGCGGCGGTGAGGCCCGCGCCGACGGGTTGGCCGCCCGGCTCGCCGCCCTGCCCGGCCAGGACCGCCGCCGGCCCGATCCGCGCTTCGGCGTACGGGCGTTCCGCAGGACGGCGGACCGCTGAAGCCCGCCGTCCGGGTGGTCGTCCGGCTCGCCCCTCCGTCCGCCGAGGACGCCGGCGAACCGTCAGCGCCTCACGCGGTAGCGGAGGCCGATGACGCGCGAGGGGAAGGTGCGGCTCTCGACGAGGTCGAGATCCACCCGGCGCTCACCCCGGGGAAAGAACGGCAGGCCACCGCCGACGAGCACCGGGTGGACGCGGACCCGGTACTCGTCGATCAGACCGGCCTCGGCCGCCTGGACGGCGAGTGTCGGGCCGCCGATCGCGATGTCGCCGTCCCCCGGCTCGGCCCGCAGCCGCTCGATCTCCTCCACCAGGCCGCCGGCGGCCAGCCGGGCATTGCCCCGGACCCTCGCCAGGGTGGTGGAGAACACCACCTTCGGGAGCGCTCTCCAGAGCGCGGCCCACTCGGTCGTGGAGAAGCCGAGCGCCGGATTCCGGTCGGCGGTCTCCCAGTACAGCATCGTCTCGTACAGCCGCCGTCCCAGCAGGTGGACGCCGGCCTGGCGGATCTCCTCGGTGACGAAGCGGAACAACTCCTCGTCGGGCGCCGTCCAGCCGAATTCGCCGTCCGGGCCGACGACGTAGCCGTCGAGTGAGATCCCCATCGAACAGGTCACGCTGCGCATCTGCGGATCGTACGCCCGTCAGCCGACCGCGCAGGTCCGGTCGCCCAGGGTGAAGGCGGCCGGTGCGGCGTTGGTGCCGCTCCAGGTGCCCGTGAAGCCGAAGGACACCGAGGCGCCGGGCGCCACCGTGCCGTTCCAGCTGACGTTGCCGGCCGTCACGGCCGCGCCGGACTGGGCCCAGTCGGCGTTCCACAGCCCGCCGACGGTCTGGCCGTTCGGGAAGGACCAGCCGAGGGACCAACCGCTCCACGCCGCCGCACCGGTGTTGGTGAGCCGGACGTCCGCCTGGAAGCCACCCGTCCACTGGTTGGTGACGGTGTACGCGACCGAGCAGGCACCGGACGGCGTGGGATCCGTACCGCCGCCGTCCCCTCCGCCGCCTCCGCCGGTGTCGGACGTGTCGCCGTAGATCACGCCCCGGCCGTTCGTCGAGACGTACACCCGGCCGTACACGCGGGGGTCGCCCGTGATGGCCGCGCCGGTCCAGCCCCACTGGTGAGCGTCGTCGTTGATACGGGTCCAGGTGGAACCCCGGTCCGTGGAGCGGAAGATGCCCCGCACCCCGCCGATCTCCGCGCTGGTGTACAGCGTCTGGTACGAGGCTCCCGGCGCCGCCTTGCCGAAGCCGATCGTGTCGGCCTGGTCGACGCCGGCGAGCTTCGCGAAGGTCGCGCCGCCGTCGGTGGAGTGCCACAGCCCGTACGCGCCGCCCGCCGCGCCGCCGGCCAGCCACACGTCGCCCTTCGTCCCGGGCAGGGCCTTGAACCGCACGCTGTCACCGCTCGGCAGACCGGTCGCGGCGGACGCCTTGAAGGTCGCCCCGCCGTCCGAACTCACGTAGAACTTACCGGACTTGAAGCCGTAGAAGGTCTTGGGGTCGACACGGTCCGACTCGACGAGGGCGCCCGCCGGGATCCCGCTCGACGCCGACCAGGACGAGCCGAAACCCGTCGTGTACCGCACTCCGGTACCGGCCGGACCCCACACGAACCGGCTGCCGTCGGAGGCGGCCGCGACGGTACCGCCGCCGCTCACCCCGGACGGCTCCGTCCCGGCGAACCAGTCGGCGCCGTTGTCCGTCGAGAACGCGATGTGCGGGCCCGAGTCCAGGTCGCCCACCCGGACCACCGTGTCCGGGTTCGACTCGGCGAAGTCCAGGCTCGTGGTGGTCGTGAACGTCGGGGACGTGTACATCATCGCCGGGACCTTGGTGAGGTCCGTGTGCCGGAAGCCGCCGACGTCGCCGAGCGCACTGAAGAGCCGCGCGCCGCCCGACGGGGGCGCGGCCAGGTCGTCGACCGAGGTCTCCTCCAGGCCCTGCACCATGGGCCGCACGGTGAACCGGCCGCCGCTGTCCCACTTCGTCAGGTCCTCCGTGCCGTACAGCGTCGCCCCCGTCCCGTACATCATCCGGTCCGAGTCGAACGGGTCGATCTCCAGCGACTCCGTCATCCACCCCAGTTTCGGGCTCTGTTCGGGCAGTGACGGGTTCGCGCCGAAGGTGAGCCAGGGGGAGGAGGAGACGTCGATCGTGTAGCGGTTCGAGCGGTTCGGGTACGCCGTGTAGTCCCACGCCTTCGTCCAGGTCGCCCCGCTGTCCGTGGAGCGGAAGATCTGCGTGTCCGGCCACCACGAGCTGTACGCCGTCGCCATCACCGTGCCGGGGTGCTGCCGGTCGACTGTCAGCCCGGAGAAGCCGTAGGACGTGTCGGCCTCCGCGACCGGGCTGATGTCGGTCCAGGTGCCGGTCGCCGTCGCGTACCGCCACAGCCGGCCCTTGCCGCCGTCGTAGGGACCGCCCGTGTCGCTGTAGGCGAGATAGAGGTAGCCGTTCCTCGCGTCCAGCACACCCTTGTGGGCGAGGTAACCGGTCGGCTGGCCGGCGAGTCTCGTCCAGGTCGCGCCCGCGTCCGTCGAGCGGTACACCGCGTTGTCCTTGTCGGCGACCCCGACGTAGATCGTCCGCGTCGCCGAACCGGCGGTCCCCGTCGACTCGTCGAAGGTGACCCACACGACGCCCTGGTTGTCGGAGGCGTAGCCGGTGGTGTCGGTCGGGTCCTGCGCGTAGTTCCCGACGTTCGGGAAACCGGTCACCTGCGACCAGGTCACGCCCGAGTCGGTCGACCGCCACAGCCCCTTGCCGCTGGGCGCGCCCAGGTACAGGACGCTGTCCTTGTTCGGGTCGATCGCCAGCCGCTCGCCCATGCCCCGTCCGGGCATGTTCCCGCCCAGTTTGAACGGCAGGTCGGTCTTCTGCCAGCTGGCGCCCCGGTCGGCGGAGCGCAGCACGGCCCCGTCGGTCGGGTCCCAGCTGTTGGTGTACGTCCCGACGGCCGCGTACACCCTGTCCGGGTCGACCGGGTCGGAGGCCAGGCTCACGACTCCGGTGTGCCCCCACTCGTCCCACCCGACCGAGTCCAGCAACGGCGTCCACGTCTTCGTCGACTCCGACCAGCGGTAGGCACCGCCGATGTCGGTCCGGGCGTAGACGAGGTTCTTCTCGGAACGGTTGAAGACGATCCCGGGGACGAAACCGCCGCCGTCGATCCGGGCGTTGTGCCAGGTGTACGTGTCGGCGGCGACCGGGGCCACCGCGGTCCGATGGGCGGCGAGCGCGGGCGGGGTGCCCGCGAGCAGTCCGGCCGCGAGGGCCAGGACGGCGGTGAGGACACGGGTTCTTCGCACGGGGGTCCCTTCCGGGTATGGAGATGGAGAGGTGGGTGTAAGCGCTTTCTGGAGAGTGTGAGAGCCGCCGGGCCGTCCCCCGTGCGGGTGAGGACGACCCGGCAGGCGCGCCCCGGCAGGGGCGCGGAGAACTGCGCGACCGGCCACGGCGAACCCGCGGCCGGCCACCGCAGTCGGTCACCGCACCTACTCCAGCAACTCCGCGTACGACCCCATGGCCAACGCGATGTCGGCCTGGGCCCAGAACCGGTGATACGTGAAGACGGGCGCGGCCCCGCCCGCCAGATAGCTCTGGATCTTCGACCACGCGGGATCTGCCTGGTAGAAGCTCCGCAGCGACGCGAACGTCGACGACGAGTTGATCGCGTCCCCGTTCGGCATCTTCCCGCTCCACCCGCTCGGCACGGACACGCCGTCGTCGAAGCGGTTGTAGTCGGCCCGCGTCTCCGGCACCGCGATCCCCAGGCTGTCCTGGTAGTTGTTCCACATGCCGTCGAGCAGCGCCTTGGCCGTCGACTTCGCCGTCGCGTCACCCGACCTGGCGGCGTAGTACGTCAGCGTCTTGGCGTACGCGGCGGCGACACCCACGTCGTTCGTGTAGTCGGAGACCGTGACGTGCAGTCCGCTGTTGGACCCCGGATTCGCCGCGTTCCAGGTGTCGGGCTGCCCCGACCACTGGAGCGTCGACGGGATCAGGTAGGTGCCGTCCGGGTTGATCGTGGTCTTGGACAGCGCCCACGCCACCCACTTGTCGAGGATCGCCTTGGCGCTCGCGTTGCCGGTCTGCTGGTAGTACTCGGCGACCCGCTCCATCGACCAGGCCTGGAAACCGAACCACTGGTTGGACGGCGGGTCGTGGTACACCGGCTCCCAGTCGTAGTACATGCCGTAGAACGTCGACGTGCCGGACGGCGGGCTCGCGTACCGTCCCTGCCAGCTGTTCGTCGCACCACCGGCGATGGCTCCCTCGGACGACTGCAGCCAGCGGTAGAACTCCAGCTGCCGGGTGAGCGAGGTGCCCCAGTCCGAGGCCCCGGTCGCCGACTTGGGCTTCAGGTCGGCGTAGGAGCTCAGCGCGTAGGCCGCCAGCGGGTTCTGGTAGCCCCCGTGCACATGGCTCGACCCGATCCGCCATGCCCAGCCCGCGCTGGTGTCGGTCGCGCCGCCCCAGGCGTAGTACCAGGAGAGCAGGTAGTCCGAGGCGTCCTTGCCGGTGCCGGCCGGGCAGGTCGTCGGACCCACACAGTTGCCGATCTTCTTGAAGTACTTGTCGTACATGGCGTAGCGCAGATAGTCGCCCATCTTCGCCGCCTTGCTCACGGTGGCGGAGACGTCGGCGCCCTTGCCCTGCTGCTTGGCCCACACGTCCGCCCAGTACGCGGCCTGCACCGCACGCGCGTCGGCGTCCGGGGCGTCCGTGTACTTCCACTGCTTCGCGTAGGACGAGTCGCCGGTGAACAGGTCCAGGTAGCCGTTCTTCCCGCCGTACTTGAAGGCGTCGCAGGTCGGCTGCGGAACCGTCTCCCACACCGACTCCTGCGGACCGCGCTGGAAGGTGTTGATGTACGACGGCCCCTTCGCCGTCGGGCCGCCCTCACAGGTACCGCCCGGCGTGTCGCCGTAGCCGTAGACGTTGTCGACGTCCTCCAGCCAGTGCATGCCGTAGATGTCGTCCGTGCCGTACGCGCTCTTCAGCTCGGCGGCGATGGGGTCCGAGCCCACCGACACCGAGGTGTCCAGCTTCGCCGGGTACTGGTCGGGAGTGTCCAGCTCCGGGGCGTAGGTGGCCGGTTTGGACGCGTTGTAGAAGGAATTCGTCGGCTGGTCGGCGTGGGTGGGGATCATGTACTTCTCCATGAGCGCCCACGCGCCGTTGAACCTGGACCAGTCACCGGTGACCTTGCCGTACATGGCCTGCAGCCAGAGCAGGTAGCTGTACGCCTCCGACGTGGTCTCGTGGCCCTGGTCGGGGGCCTCGACGATCAGCGTCTCGACCGAGTGGTAGGGGATGCCGTCGGGGGAGAAGTAACCGTTCGCCGGGTTGGTGATCTTCCCGTACAGGTCCAGGAAACGCGCGTCGTACGCCTTCGACGCGGCCAGCTCCGTCACGGTGACCGTCGCGCCGGTGTACCCCGTCGCCGAGGCGGTGAAGGTCGCGGTGCCGGTGCCGGCGTTGTCCGCCGCCACGGTCACGTTCTGCGCGGTGTTCCAGTTGGACGGCGTGAACGTGAGCGACGATCCGGCGCTCACCGACAGCCCGGTGTTGCCGGCCGTGCGGGCCACGGACACCGTCACGTTGGCGCTCGGCTGCTTCGACAGGCTCACCCCGAACCGGCCCGTCGCGCCCTGCTGGACACCCAGCTGGGTCGGCGAGGCCACCACCGCGGGGCCCGAGGCGACCGTGATGCCCACCGGTGCCGAGGAGGCGGACGCGCCCAGGCTGTCGTACGCCTTCGCCACCAGCGAATGACTGCCCACGCTCAGACTGGAGACCGAGAGCGCGTACGGCGCCGAGGTGTCGGTGCCCAGCAGGGTGGTGTCGTCGTAGAACTCCACCTTGCTGACCGTCGCGCCGTCGGCCGCCGCCGCGGTCGCCGCCAGCGGAACCGCGTCGCCCTGCGTGTAGACCGCGCCCGACGCCGGGCTGGTCAGCACGGTGATGGGCGGCTGGTGGGCGCCGGTGCAGGTCGTACCGTTGATCGCGAAGCCGGTGGGCGCCGCGTTGCTGCCGGTGTACGAGAACTGGGCACCGGTCGAGACCGCCGCGCCGGCCGCGATCGTGCCGTTGTACGACGCGTTCTGCACGGTGACCGAGGCACCGGACTGGGACCAGGTGCCGTTCCAGCCGTTCACCAGCTTCTGGTTGCCGCTGTAGGCGTAGGTCAGCGTCCAGCCGTTGATCGCGTCGGTGCCGCGGTTGGTGAGGGTGAGGTCGGCGGTGAAGCCGGAGCCCCAGTCGTTGGTCTTGTAGTCCACGCTGCACTGGACGGTCGCCGCCTGAGCGGGAGTCGTGCCCGTGGCGAGCATGGACAGGGGCAGGGCGAGGGCAGCGACGACGGCGGTCCACAACCGCCGTACGGCTCTGCGTCCCCGCCCGGGGTGCAGGGCAGGTCCGGGGCGCATGTGCTGGTTCCTCCTTGCGCTTGCGGCTCGGGATGAAGTCAAGGCTTGAACCAGTGGGAGCGCTCCCATAGTGGAGACGTGGCATGGTGCGGTCAAGGCTGTCGAAGAGTCGAAATGATTCGACGGCCAGGCCTGAGGAAAAGTCAGGCGACTCCCCTGGCCCTCGACCGCAGTTGGCGCTACCTTCCTTCGCACCAGTGGGAGCGATTCCGTTCAGTCGGCGCGTCCGTCCTGACGTGCCCGAGCTGCAAGGAGTCGCTCATGCGACACCCCCCGCGTTCAGTTCTTTTAGCCGTCACCGGTGCGGTCGCCCTCGTCGGCGCCGCACTGGTGCCGGTGGTGTCGGCGTCCGGCGCCACACCCGCGTGCACGGTCGAGTACGCGGTCACCAGCCAGTGGGACACCGGCTTCCAGGGCTCCGTGACCATCACCAACCACATGGCCGCCCTGAGCAGTTGGAGCATGTCCTTCGACTTCGCGGGCGGTCAGAAGGTCACCCAGGGCTGGAACGCCAAGTGGTCCCAGTCCGGGACGACGGTCACCGCGGCCAACGAGAGCTGGAACGGCTCCCTCGCCACCGGCGCCGGCGTCACCGCCGGGTTCCTCGGCTCCTGGTCGGGGAGCAACCCGGTACCGACGGCGTTCAGGCTCAACGGCACGACCTGCAATGTCGACGCGCAGCCCACACCCACGCCCACCCCGACGCCGACCGAGCCGCCCACCGGCGGGGCGGCACCGGCCCTGCACGTCTCCGGCACCAGGCTCGTGGACGCCGGCGGCACGGCTCACCGCCTCCTCGGCGTGAACCGCTCCGGCGGCGAGTTCATGTGCGTGCAGGGCTACGGCATCTGGGACGGCCCGGTGGACGACGCGGCCGTCAAGGCGATCGCCGACTGGAAGGCCGACGCCGTCCGCATCCCGCTCAACGAGGAGTGCTGGCTCGGCCTGTCCGACGTCAAACCCGAGTACGCGGGGGCCAACTACATCAACGCCGTGAAGGAGCTGGTCGCCCGCGTCGAGTCGTACGGCCTGACGCCGGTCCTCGACCTGCACTGGTCCTACGGCCAGTACACCGGCAACTCGGCCGGCTGCTCCGACGTGCACGCCACCTGCCAGAAGCCGATGCCGGACGCGCAGTACTCCCCGTCGTTCTGGGCCTCGGTGGCCGGCACCTTCAAGGACGACCCGGCGGCCGTCTTCGACCTGTTCAACGAGCCCTACCCGGACCGGGCGACGCCGACGACCACCCAGGCCTGGCAGTGCTGGCGGGACGGCGGCACCTGCCCGGGGATCGGCTACCAGGTTGCCGGAATGCAGGCCCTGGTGGACAGCGTCCGGGGCGCCGGTGCGCGGAACGTCATCATGATCGGCGGGCTCGCCTACGCCAACGACCTCAGTCAGTGGCTGACGTACCGGCCCACCGACCCGGCCGGCAACCTCGTCGCCGCCTACCACGGCTACAACTTCAACTCCTGTGCCAGTGAGAGCTGCTGGAACTCCACCCTCGCCCCGGTCGCGGCCCAGGTCCCGCTGGTCGCCGGGGAGATCGGCGAGAACACCTGCTCGCACGCCTTCGTCGACCAGGCCATGAAGTGGTTCGACGACCGCGGGCTGTCCTACCTGGGCTGGACCTGGAACACCTGGGACTGCTCCTCCGGTCCCTCCCTGATCTCCGACTACAGCGGTACGCCCACGGCGTACGGCGTCGGACTGCGCGACCACCTGCGGGCCGTCAACCCATAGGGAACACCCGCCGAGGAAGCGCGCCCACGGAAGAAGCACGTCCACGGAAGAAGCACGTCCACCGAAGGACACATCCACCGAAGAAGCACATCCACCGAACAAGAAGGAACCCGCACTCATGAGTCGTACCAGAACAGCGGTGTTAGCCGCCCTGGCGCTCGTCGCCGGGGTGTCCGGGCCGGCGCTCGCCGTGGCCCCGGCCGCCCACGCGGCGGTCTCCGCGATTCCCTGCACCGTCGACTACAAGATCCAGAACGACTGGGGCACCGGCTTCACCGCCGCTGTCACCGTCACCAACAACTCGGCGGCGAAGTCGAGTTGGTCGGTGAAGTGGTCGTACGCGGGCAACCAGCAGGTGAGCAGCTACTGGAACGCCAAGCTCACCCAGAGCGGCACCGCCGTGACCGCCGGCAACGAGACCTACAACGGCTCCCTGGCGACCGGCGGTTCGGTCAGCTTCGGGTTCAACGGGTCCTACAGCGGCACCAACGCGGTCCCCACCTCCTTCACCCTCGACGGCGTCACCTGCAACGTCGACGACGGCACCGGCAGCGGTGGCGGTGGCGGCGGCGGGGGCAACGGCGGTGGCTCAGGAACCCGCGTCGACAACCCGTACTCCGGCGCCAAGGTCTACGTGAACCCGGAGTGGTCGGCGAAGGCCGCCGCCGAACCGGGCGGCACCCGCGTCTCCAACCAGCCCACCGGCGTCTGGCTCGACCGCATCGCCGCGATCAACGGCGTGAACGGCGGCATGGGTCTGCGCGACCACCTGGACGCGGCGCTGGCCCAGAAGGGCAGCGGCCAGGAAGTCGTCCAACTGGTCATCTACGACCTGCCCGGACGCGACTGCGCCGCCCTCGCCTCGAACGGCGAACTCGGCCCGACGGAGATCGACAAGTACAAGACGCAGTTCATCGACCCGATCGCGGCGATCCTCTCCGACAGCAAGTACGCCTCGCTGCGGATCGTCACCACCATCGAGCTCGACTCGCTGCCCAACCTGGTCACCAACACCGGCAGCCGGGCCACCGCCACGGCCAACTGCAACACCATGCTCGCCAACGGCAACTACGTGAAGGGCGTCGGCTACGCGCTCGCCAAGCTCGGCGCGATCCCCAACGTCTACAACTACCTGGACGCCGGGCACCACGGCTGGCTCGGCTGGGACGACAACTTCGCCCCGGCGGCCAACGTGTTCAAGCAGGCGGCCACCAGCGAGGGCGCGACCGTCGACGACGTCCAGGGCTTCATCACCAACACGGCCAACTACAGCGCCCTGAAGGAGAACAACTTCACCATCAACGACTCGGTGAACGGCACCTCCGTCCGCCAGTCCAAGTGGGTCGACTGGAACCGCTACGTCGACGAGCTGTCCTTCGCCCAGGCCTTCCGCACCGAACTGGTCTCGGTCGGCTTCAACTCGAACATCGGCATGCTGATCGACACCTCCCGCAACGGCTGGGGCGGCAGCGCGCGGCCGGCCGGCCCCGGCCCGACGACCAGCGTGGACGCGTACGTCGACGGTGGCCGCTACGACCGCCGGATCAACATCGGCAACTGGTGCAACCAGGCAGGTGCGGGCCTCGGCGAGCGCCCGCAGGCAAGCCCGGCGGCCGGGATCGACGCCTACGTCTGGATGAAGCCTCCGGGGGAGTCGGACGGCTCCAGCTCCGCCATCCCGAACGACGAGGGCAAGGGCTTCGACCGGATGTGCGACCCGACGTACACGGGCAACGCCCGCAACAACAACAACATGTCCGGCGCTCTGCCGAACGCGCCGCTGTCCGGGCACTGGTTCTCGGCGGAGTTCCAGCAGCTGATGGCGAACGCGTATCCGCCGTTGCCGTGACGGCCGGATGAGGCGAGATCGACGACTGCGGGCCGTGCGTGGCCGGTCGCGCGGTTCCTCCGCCGGCCTTCGGGGGTGCCCCAGCGCCCCTACAGGGCGAGGGACAGGCCCTGGCGGATGGCGGTCTCCACCGGTGAGTAGTCACCGTCCAGCCGCTCCAGCTCGTAGGGGGCGGCCGGCATCAGGGGCGGCTGGGCCATGAAGCGGGGGCGCGTGCCGTGGTGCGGCTGGGCCGCGTGGACCAGGAAGGGGTGGCACAGGTAGACGTCGCCGGGGCGGCCGGTGGCGTACGTGAGAGGGCGGTGCGCGGAGGCCTCGACCAGCCGCGGGGCGATCTTCAGACCGGACACGCCGTCCTCTCCGTACGGTTCGAGCAGCGGCGGCACGTCGAGGTGCGAGCCGACGCGGATCCGGGTCGGCGCGTCCGCCTCCGTCACCTCGGAGAACAGGAAGAGCATCAGCAGGGCCCGGTCCCGCGAGCGAAGATTGGTGAAGTACCAGCTCTCGCCGTCCGGGAGATAGCTCCCCTCCATGTGCCAGCCCGCGTCGTCCGGTTCCTCGGCGTGCGGGAACCGCAGCGGGAAGCTTCCCAGCGAGTACCGTGGCACCCACCGGCCCTCGCCCACCAGCAGGTCGAACGCCCGGTGCAGAACAGGGGAGTTGGCCGCCGCCGCGAACGGGCCCTGGGCCATGTCGCCCACCCACACCACCGGGTCCTGCCAGGTGCCCGGGTCCGCCGGGTCGTACCCCGTCTCGCGCCACAGCAGCCGCGCGCAGTCCTCGGCGACGCGCGGCGGGAACGCGCCCTCGATCCTCACGAAACCGTCGGCCAGGAAACGGTCAACCAACTCGTCGTCCACCCCGGCATCGTGACCCGTCCGCCTTGCCGTGCGCATCCGGTTTTTTGCCGTCCCGGCAACATGGCTGGCCTTCGGACGGTGCGCCGTCACACCCTGGCGGCACCCGGACGAGAGGCTGATCCCATGGCGCATCACCACCCCCATACGGACACCCACCAGCACACCCACCAGCACACCCATTCCGACACCGACATCGACTGGGCCGCAATGGTCGGCCATCTGGAGTCGCAGGCGGAGCTCTTCGCGCCGCTGTACGAGAGCGCGCTGGGCTGGCTCGGGAAGGAGATGACCGAGCCGGGCCTGATCGTCGACGCCGGCAGCGGGCCGGGGGTGGTGTCGTGCCTGTTCGCCGAGGTGTTCCCGGGCGCGCGGGTGCTGGCCGTGGACAGCAGCGAACCGCTCCTCGACCGGGCCAGGGCCCGTGCCGAGCGGCAGGGCGTGGCCGACCGGTTCGACGTGCTGGCCGGTGAACTCCCCGATGTACTGGACAGGTTGGACTATCCGGCGGACCTGCTGTGGGCCGGGCACAGCCTGCACCACCTCGGTGACCAGCGGGCCGCGCTCACCGCGTTCGGCGAGCGGCTGGCCCCCGGCGGGACCCTGGCCGTCCTCGAAGGCGGCCTGCCCAGCCGGTTCCTGCCCCGCGACATCGGCATCGGCCGCCCCGGACTCCAGGCCCGGCTGGACGCGCTGCAGGAGGAGTGGTTCGCGCGGATGCGCGCCGAACTGCCCGGTTCGGTCGCCGAGGCCGAGGACTGGCCGACGCTGCTGTCCGCCGCCGGCCTCAAGTACGCCCGCACCCGCAGTTTCCTGCTCGACCTGCCCGCTCCGGCCTCCGGCCGGGCCCGCGACCACGCCGTCGAGATCTTCTCCCGCTTCCGCGACACCCTCACCGACGAGCTGCCCGCCGACGACCGCGCCACCCTGGACCGGCTCCTCGACCCGGCCGACCCGGCGAGCCTGCACCGCAGGTCCGACCTGTTCGTCCTCGGTGTCCGCACGGTGCACACGGCGGTGCGCCCCGCCTGACCGAGAACGGCCCGGTGCCGTTGCCGGTACCGGGCCGCCCGCCCTCCCCGGGCCGGTGGCGGCGCGCAGGGCGCCTTGATCAGTTGTTGGCGAGGAACTGCTTGGCCAGCTGGTCGCCGAGGGTCACCGCCGCGCTGTGGCTCTCGATCGGGGACACCTTGGAGTTCTTGAACAGGATGTAGGTCACGCCGGAGTCGGCGCCGCCGGTCGCCGGGTCGGGGTCGATGCCGAGTGCCTTGGCGGTGGCGTACGAGGCCTCACCGATGATCTTCGTGGGGCCGGTGTCGCCGACCACCGCGTACTCGACCTTGTTGTTGTAGATGACGGCGACCACTCCGCCGCCCTTGATGCCGGCGCTGGAGTAGTTCCAGATGCTGCTGGAGCTGGGGACCACGATGTACGGCAGCGACTCGGCCTTCAGCGGCTTGCCGTCGGACTGGTGGAAGGCGGTGTCGTCCTGGTACCAGGGATCGCGGTTCTCGTTGCAGTTGGTGGTGCGCTGCCCGTCGCAGTCGATGTCCATGTCGGCCTTCCAGAAGACCGCGCCGTTCTTGCCGCAGACGGGAATCGTGGCCGACGTCTCGTCGTCGGTCTTGTACTTGCCGCTGGAGATCTGGGAACAGGACTTCACCTTGGCGAGCAGGTCCGCCGCGCTGACCGAGCCCTCCTGGGCGGACTTCGGGACGGCGCCGGACGCGCTCGCGGGAAGCACTCCGGCGGCGAGCAGAGCGGCCCCGGAGGCCGCGGCAAGGGTCAGTGATCGCATGCGCATGTGGGGGGTCCCCCTCTGTTAGGAAAGTTTCCTGACCGGGTGTCGTACAAGGTGGACCCGGCTGCATGTCCGCGTCAACCCCTGGAGGTCAACTCGGTGACTTCTTGCGCATTGCGGTGATATGGGGGCCGGGGAACACTGGTGGGGCAGGACATTCCGGATATTTGCGCAGGAGCCGTGCGGGGGTTGAGCGGTGGCTCCGGTGGCTCCTGGGAGGCGAGGGGTCATGTTCGTACGCACGGTCTACGTGACCGGCGATCCGGCGAAGATCGAGGCGGCCATCCGGGCGCTGAACAGCGAGGGGCGCGAACTGCTCGAAGAACGCCCGGAGTACCGCGGTGCCGGCGTCTTCGTCGACCGCGAGCTCGGCAAACTGCTCGCGGTGAGCTGGTGGGGCTCCGAGGCGGCCCGGCGCAACAGCGACCAGGTGATGTGCGAGCGGCGCGGCCCGATGCTGGAGCCGTTCGCGGGCACCGTCGCCGTCGAGAACTACGAGGTGGCCGTCTTCCACTGGGTGCGGCCGCCGCGGACGGGCGGCGGTATGCGCTCCACCCGGGTGGAGTTCGACCCTGCCGACACGGACCTGTTCGCCGAGACCTTCCGCTCCTCGGCGGTACCCCGGCTCGACGCGCTGCCCGGGTTCGCCCGGTGCTCCGTCTTCGTCGACCGGCAGCGGGGCCGCGGCATGGTCAACTCGCTCTTCGTCGACCGCGCCTCGATGGTCGCCTCGCGCGCCGGACAGGCGGCGGCCCGGCGCGCCGACGCGGCCAAGGCGCAGGTCACCGTGGTCGGCCTGGAAGAGTTCGAGGTCGTCCACGCGGACGTGCGGCCCCACTGAACCGCCCTGCGCCGTCCGGAGCCGGGAACGCGAACGGCCGTCCCACCGTGACCACGGCGGAACGGCCGGAGTGGACCGGGCGTCGCCCGGACCGAGCCGCGGGCCCCGCTCAGCCCATGTCGAAGGTCGCCGGGTCCGGGCCGATGCGCCGCTCCTCGTTGAGCGCGCTGATCGCCGCGAGGTCCTCGGTGTCCAGGCTGAAGTCGAAGACCTCGATGTTCTCCCTGATCCGGGACGGCGTCACGGACTTGGGGATCACCACATTGCCCAGCTGGACGTGCCAGCGCAGCACGACCTGGGCCGGGGTGCGGTTGTGCTTCTGCGCGATCGCGACGATCGCCGGTACCTCCAGCAGCCCCTTGCCCTGGCCGAGCGGTGACCAGGCCTCGGTGGCGATGCCCTGCTCCTCGTGGAACTCCCGTGCCGCGTGCTGCTGCAGGTGAGGGTGCAGCTCGATCTGGTTGACCGCCGGGATCACCGAGGTCTCCGCGATCAGCCGCTCCAGGTGCTCCGGGAGGAAGTTGGAGACGCCGATCGCCTTGACGCGGCCGTCGGCGTACAGCTTCTCGAACGCCTTGTACGTGTCGATGTACTTGCCCCGGGCCGGCAGCGGCCAGTGGATGAGGTACAGGTCCAGGTAGTCCAGACCCAGCTTCGCCAGCGACGCGTCGAAGGCGCGCAGCGTGGCGTCGTACCCCTGGTCGGCGTTCCAGAGCTTGGTGGTGACGAAGATGTCCTCACGCGCCAGGCCGGACGCGGCGATCGCCTTGCCGGTGCCCGCTTCGTTGCCGTAGATCGCCGCTGTGTCGATGCTGCGGTACCCGGCCTCCAGCGCCACGGCGACGACCTGCTCGGCCTCGTCGTCCGGCACCTGCCACACGCCGAAGCCCAGCTGGGGCATCGCCACGCCGTTGTTGAGGATTTTCGGGGGGACCTTGCTGCTCACGAGCTCTCGATCCTTAGGTTGTCGACAGGTGGTCTTCCCATCGTCAACGATCACCGGCCCGGATGCATTCCTGACCGCGGAATCCGCCGGAACTGACCGATGAGTCAGCCACGACGGACGCAGATTGGCCGGAAATGCATCCGACCTTATCGGTCCGGACCATTGACCTCGGCCGGTTTCTGCGGAGACTCTGGTGCGCATCGTCGGACGTATCACTGAACCCGGTGCAGGAATGTGAACGGTTCTCTGGGTTTCCCGGCGGATCCCTGGGGAGTGAGAGGCCACTCTCTGCGCTCGGAAACCCCCTGACCTCAGGAAAGCAGGTACCCACCCCATGAACGAGACGACCTCCGAGGACCGGCAGCCGGACCCTGTCGCACAGCAGACATCGGATGAAAAGGTCTGGCGAAGCCCTGGTTACCAGGTCGTGGAGACAGCCCTGGAAGTGACCGGCTACGCCCTCGGCGACCGCTGATCCGCCCGGCCGTCCCGCCATGACCGTCACCTCCGTCCATGCCGGGACGGCCGCCGATCCCTGGCCGGCCCCGGAGTTCACCGAACGGCTGCGGGCCGTCACCGCAGACCGCTACCACGACCGGCACCCCTTCAACCAGCGCATGCACCGCGGTGAGTTGACCCCGGCCGAACTGCGCCGCTGGATCACCAACCGCTTCCACTACCAGCGGCACATCCCCGTCAAGGACGCCCTGGTCCTGGCCAAGCTCGACCGGCCGGAACTGCGCCGTCCCTGGCTGCGCCGCATCCGCGACCACGACGGCACCGCCGACGGCGAGGGCGGCATCGAGCGCTGGCTGCGCCTCGGCGAGGCGGCCGGCATCCCCCGCGACCACCTCTGGGACGGCTCCCGGGTGCTGCCCGGGGTGCGCTTCGCGGTCGAGGGGTACGTCACCTTCTGCCGCCTGCGCCCGGCGCTGGACGCGGTCGCCGCCTCCCTCACCGAACTGTCCGCGCCCGGCCTGATGCGCACCCGCATCGCCGCCTTCGAACGCCACTACCCCTGGATCGACCCGGCCGGCCTCGCCTACTTCCGCACCCGCGTCGACCAGGGCGCCCGGGACGGCGCGGAGGCCCTCGCCCTGGTCCTGGACTGGGCCCGCACCCGCGAGGCCCAGCAGCGCGCCGTCGCCGCCCTCGCCTACAAGTGCGAGGTGCTGTGGGCGCTGCTCGACGCGGTGGACCGGGGGGACACCGGCGGCTGGGGCGACGACACCTCGGACGGAGGCCGGCCATGACCTGGCGGCCCGTGCTCGCCCGCACGGTCGTGCTGCGCCACGACCGGGTGCGCGGCACCGATCTGCTGTTGCTGCCCGAGCGCGTGGTCGTGCTGCGCGGCCGGGCGGGCGGCGTGCTCCGGCTGTGCGACGGCAGCCGAGCGGTGACCGAGATCGTCGCCGAACTCGCCGAAGCGTTCCCCGGCGCCCCGGTCGCGGCCGAGGTCCCGGAGTTCCTGACGGCCTTGCGGAAGGAGGGCTGGCTGCGATGACGACCGCGCAGCCGGGTGGACCGGCGCTGCCCTGGGCGCTGCTCGCCGAACTCACCCACGCCTGTCCGCTGCGCTGCGGCTACTGCTCCAATCCTGTCCGACTGACTGGTCGGTCAGCTGAGTTGTCGTCCGCACAGTGGGCTGAGGTGTTCCGGCAGGCCGGTGACCTGGGCGTCGTCCAGACCCATCTGTCCGGCGGCGAGCCACTGCTCAGACGCGATCTGCCCGAGCTGGTCGCCGCCGCCGACTCCGCCGGACTGCACACCCAGCTCGTCACCAGCGGGCTAGGGCTGAGCGAGCGCCGGCTGGCCGGGCTGGTCGGCGCCGGGCTGCGCGGTGTGCAGCTGTCCGTGCAGCACGCGGAGCCGACGGCGGCCGAACGCATCGCCGGCGTCCGTTCGTTCGCGGCCAAGGAACGCGCGGCCCGGCTGATCCGGGCCTCGGGTCTGCCCTTCGGGCTCAACGTCGTCCTGCACCGGGGCAACCTGGACGCCGTCGAGGACCTGATCGCGCTCGGCGTGGACTGGGGCGCGGACCGGATCGAGCTGGCCAACACCCAGTACCACGGCTGGGCGGCCCGCAACCGTGCCGCCCTGCTGCCGCTGCCCGGACAGGTCGAGCGGGCCCGCGAGGCGGTCCTGCGCCTGCGCCGGCGCCTGGACGAACCGGAGCTGGTGTGGGTCGCCCCCGATCTGCTCACCGGCACGGCGAAACCCTGCATGGGCGGCTGGGGCCGGATCTCGCTCACTGTCACGCCCGACGGCACCGTCCTGCCCTGCCCGGCCGCGGCCACCCTGCCCGGCCTGGACCCGCCCAACGTCAGGGACCGCCCGCTCGACTGGATCTGGCGGGAGTCCAAGGCCTTCAACGCCTACCGGGGCGAGTCCTGGATGCGTGAGCCCTGCCGCGGCTGTGCGCTGCGCACCACCGACTTCGGTGGCTGCCGCTGCCAGGCGTACGCGCTCACCGGAGACGCCCGCAACACCGACCCGGCCTGCCGCCACGCCCCCGACCACCACCGCGTACCCCTGCGGCGGACCTCCGCAGCCGCCGTCCCCAGAGAAGCCCTGAGCGAAGGAGGACCATGAAACGCCTGCGAGCCGCCCTCGCGGCAGTCGCACTCACCACCGCCACCCTGGCCGCGCTCCCCGCGGCCGTCCCCCCGCCCGCCGCCGCGGCCGTCCCCACGCCCGCCCGTGCCAGGGCCGCCACCGACTGGTCGACGGCGGTCGTCGACTCCACCATGGCCCGCTACACCCCGGCCACCATCGGCGGCTGGTCCTACCCGGTCGGCCTCTATCTCTACGGCCAGTACCTCACCTACCGGCGCACCCACGACGCCCGGTACCTCACCTACATCAAGAACTACGTCGACCGGTTCGTGAAGAGCGAC
Organism: Streptomyces sp. NPDC051987; assembly: GCF_040680735.1. Lineage (NCBI taxonomy): Bacteria > Bacillati > Actinomycetota > Actinomycetes > Kitasatosporales > Streptomycetaceae > Streptomyces > Streptomyces sp. NPDC051987. The sequence continues at coordinate 70,166 of NZ_JBFAXI010000021.1, forward strand.
GGCTCCATCGACCAGTCCTTCAACAGCCTGGACAGCATGCAGGCGGGCCGGCTCCTGGTGATCCTGCACCACGAGACGGGCCAGGACCGCTACCGCAAGGCGGCCAAGAAGATCCGCGACCGCCTGAACACCTACCCGCGCACGAGCGACGGCGGCTTCTGGCACGCCGACACCAGCAGCCGCGCCCACCAACTCTGGTCGGACGGCGTCTACATGGTGAACCCGTTCCTCGTCGAGTACGGCAAGGAGTTCGGCGACAGCGCCTACACCGACGACGAGGCGGCGAAGCAGCTGTACGTCTACGGCAGTCATCTGCAGGTCGCGAACGGACTGCTCAAGCACGCCTACGACGAGTCGAAGACCGCGAGCTGGGCCGATCCGCAGACCGGTCTCGCCCCCGAGCACTGGTGCCGTGCCGTCGGCTGGTACGCCATGGCGATCGTCAATGTCCTGGACGCCATCCCGGCGAACCAGGCCCGGCGGCCCCAACTGCTGACCATCTTCCGCAAGCTGGCCGCCGGTCTGGAGAAGTACCAGGACCCGGCGACCGGGCGCTGGTTCCAGGTGATGGACAAGGGCGACCGGTCCGACGACTGGACCGAGACCTCCTGCTCCAGCATGTTCACCTACGCCCTCTCCCGCGGCGTCCAGCAGGGCTACCTCGACCCGCACTACGCCGCCGTCGCGCACCGCGGCTACCAGGGCGTGCTGGCGAAGCTCTCGGTCGGCTCCGACGGCCGTACCGACCTCGCCGACATCTCCATCGGCACCAACGTCGGCGACTACGCGTACTACATCGCACGTGACCGGGCCACCAACGACTTCCACGGTCTGGGCGCCTTCCTGATCATGAACGAACAACTGCGAGGTGATTAGTGTCATGAGCACGTCCAGAAGGGCACTGCTGGGCGCGGCGGCCGCGGGCGCGGCCGGAGCGGCGCTGGGCCTGCCCGCCACCGCCCACGCCGCGTCCTGGCAACAGAAGTGGGCCCCCTCCGCGAGCAGCGACGGTCTCGGCGCCTTCGAGACGGTCGAGGACGACCGCGCCGACTCGCACCCCGCCGGGCATCCGCACATCTTCGCCACCGGCAGCGACTGGCGCTTCAACATGCACATGGTGGACCGGGACACCTCGACCGACCGGCAGCGCCAGGAGGTCACGGGTCTGCGCACGAGTTCCAGCAGCTACCTCAAGTGGAACGAGGGCCAGACCTGGCGGATCACCTACTCGATGTACATCCCGAGCTCGCTGAAGGCGACCACCACCTTCACCCACATCATGCAGATGAAGCAGCCCGGCAGCGGCACGTCCCCGATCGTCACGCAGTCGCTGCGCCGGGTGAACGGCAAGCAGACCATCGAACTGAACCTCGCCACCGACGGGATCATCGTCGGCCGCACCGACCTCGACCCGCTGCACGACACGTGGACCGACGTCGACTTCCAGATCAAGGTCGGCAACGGCTCGGCGGGCTCGGTCCGCTGGATCCTCAAGTCCAAAGGCTCGACGGTGATCGACAAGTCGAAGACCGGCGTCGACACCTTCCTCGCCGACCGGGTGCGCCCGAAGTGGGGCATCTACCGCTCGCTCGGTGACACCTCCGGCTCCCTGCAGGACACCTACCTCCTGCTCACCGACCTCCGTGGCTACCAACTGGTGTGAGGAGACGCCACATGCAACCCCCCACCGGCCCAGGCCGCCGAGCGGCGGCCGTCGTCCTCTTCGTGGTGGCCGTGGTCCTCGGCCTCACCCATCCCGCGGCTCTCGCCGCCCCGCACACCGCCGCCCGCGCCGCCGCCGTGTACGACGTGCGCGACTACGGCGCCAAGGGCGACGGCTCCACCAACGACAGCCCGGCCATCGACAAGGCCATCACGGCAGCGAACGCGGCCGGCGGCGGCACCGTCCGCTTCACGGCCGGCACCTACAAGTCCAAGAACACCCTCCACATGAAGAGCCATGTGACGCTCCAGCTCGACAAGGGCGCCACCCTCCAGGGCTCCAGCGCGGACACCTACGACAAGGCCGAGTCCAACCCGTACGACGCCTACCAGGACTACGGCCACAGCCACTTCCACGACGCGATGATCTACGGCGACAAGCTCACCGACATCGGCTTCGTCGGGCAGGGCGTCATCGACGGCGCGGGCAACCTGATCACCGGCAACCCGAAGACCGGTGAGGCCGACAAGATCATCTCCCTGACCCGGTGCGACGGGCTCAGGATCGGTGACGGCCTCACGCTGCGCCGGGGCGGTCACTTCGCGGCCCTCGTCAACGGCTGCACCGACGTGACCTCCGACCACCTGACGATCGACACCGCGAGCGACCGCGACGGCTGGAACGTCATCTCCACCACCAACGCGACGATCACCAACGCCACCATCCACGCCAACGACGACGCGCTGGTCTTCAAGAGCGACTACGCGCTCGGCGCCAAGCTGCCCAACGGGCACGTGCGGGTGAGCGATTCGCTGCTCGGTGCCAAGTGCTGCAACGCCCTGATGTTCGGCTCGGAGACCTGCGGCGACTTCTCGGACTACCAGTTCGAGAACATCCGCATCGACGGAGCCGACAAGTCCGGCCTCGGCATGGTCTCCATGGACGGCTCGAAGATCTCCGACGTCCACTACCGCGACATCACGATGACGAACGTGCACTCGCCGATCATGGAGAAGATCGGCACCCGCAAACGCTGCGGCAACAGCCCGGGTGTCGGGTCGATCAGCAATGTCACGTACGACAACATCACCGCCACCGGCAACAGCCCCTCCTTCAGCCCGACCCTGTGGGGCGAGTCCGGTCACCGCATCAGCGGCGTCACCTTCGACAACGTCAACATCACGGTCCCCGGCGGCAACGGCACCATGTCCACGGGCGTGCCGAGCAACGACCCCACCGACTACAACCCCAAGGCCATCGGCACCCGGCCCGCCTACGGCTGGTACCTGCACAACGCCGACAACGTCCAGTTCACCGACAGCTCGGTCAGGTTCGCCTCGAACGACGGCCGGCCCGCGTTCCTCGCCAACGCGGCCAGCGGCATCCGGCTCACCCGGTTCACCGCGCAGAAGGGCAGCGACTCGCCCTTCGACGTGGGCTTCCAGGACGTCACCGGCGGCTGCCTGACGGACAGCCACAACACCTCGGGCGGTGCGCTCCGCGTCTTTGGCAGCCAGGACTGCTCCGGTGCGGCCGTGAAGCCGCTCGACCTGGAGAACCCCCGCCAGGACTTCCTCCGCGCCTCCGTCGGCGGCCTGTTCCTGCACTGGGGCCTGCGCACCGCACCGGCCCACACCAGCTGCACCGCCTGGGAGAACGACGTCACGAACGGGGGCTGGACCCCCGACTACTGGGTGAAGGAGGCCCAGAAGCTGCACACGCAGTACCTGGTCCTCGCCACCTTCCACAGCCGCCTCGGCTACGCCCGCCCCTGGCCGTCCAAGATCCCCGGCTCCTGCTCCACCAAGCGGGACTTCCTCGGCGAGCTGATCACGGCCGCCAAGGCCAAGGGCATGAAGGTCATCCTCTACATGACCAACGACCCCCAGTGGCACGACGAGGGCGGCCACGAGTGGCTCGACTCGGCCGCGTACTCCGCCTACAAGGGCAAGAACGTCGACCTGACCACCAACGACGGCTTCGGGCAGTTCAGTTACGACAACTTCTTCGAGGTCATGGACCGCTACCCCGACCTCGGCGGCTTCTGGATCGACAACGACAACTCCTACTGGGAGAGCCACAACCTCTACCAGCAGATCTACGACAAGCGCCCGAACTACACGCTCAGCAACAACAACGAAGACACGCCGATCATGGACATGATCAGCAATGAGCAGAAGACGGGCATGACGCCGTCCTACGACTACCCGCAGGCCGTCTACACCGCCCAGCCCCGCCTGACCGAGGCCGACTTCAAGCTGCCCTCGACCGGCGCCTGGTGGTACGACGGCTCCGACCCGTCCGTCGACAAGACGCTGACCCTCGGCCGCCTGGTCACCAACGTCGGCTCCTCGGTGAAGGCACTGATGGCCGAGACCGCCCAGGTCAACGGGAAGTTCCCGTCGAACCAGGCCGCCTTCAACAACTTCGCCGACTCCTACCTCGACCCCATCTGGGAGTCGTTGCACGGCACCGAGGGCGGCGGCTACATGTACGGCGGCCTCAAGCCCGGCGCCTGGAACGACGGCGCGTACGGGGTGACGACCATCGCCAAGGACGACGCTAACCGGCAGTACATCCACGTCCTGACCCCGCCCAGCACCAGCACCCTGCGCGTGCGGGACAACGGCTACCGCATCGCCTCCGTCACCGACCTCCGCACCGGAGCGGCGGTTTCGTGGTCGCAGTCCGGCGGCGTGCTCACCCTGAACGGGCTCGGCAACTGGGACCCGTACGACACGGTCTTCAAGGTCACGACGGCCGGCCGCCAGGGCATCCTCACCGGCGTCAAGGTCAGCGCGAGCGCCTCCGCGAGCGGGCACGCCGCGTCGGCCGCCGGTGACGGCGACTACCTCACCTACTGGGACAACAACAAGACCCTGCCGGTGAACCTCACCTTCGACCTCGGCTCGGCCAAGAAGGTGCAGTACATCGGGCTCAACCAGCGCGAGGACTCCGTGGCCTACGCCCGCTCGGACACCGAGCAGTCCGCGCGGATCAAGGACTACAAGGTGTTCGTGAGCAACGACGGCACCACCTGGGGGAGCGCGGTCAAGACCGGCCAGCTGCCCAGTCGCCGGGGCATCCAGGGCATCGACCTGACCGCGGCCAACGCCCGCTACGTCCGGCTCGAGGTCGACACCACCTGGGCCGCCTCCAGCGACTCCACCCGCTACAAGCGACTGCGCCTCGACGAGGCGTGGATCGGCACGTCGTACGCCACACCCGCGAACGGGGGACAGCCATGATCCGGCTCAGATCGCTCACGGCCGCGGCGGCGGCCCTGCTCGTCGCCGCGGCGGTGCCGCTCGTGGGCACCGCCCACCCGGCGGCCGCCTCCGACAACGGCCAGTCCGCCCGCCCCGCCATGGGCTGGTCCAGCTGGAGCTTCGTGCGCCGCTGGCCGACCGAGGCGAAGATCGAGGCACAGGCCGACGCACTGGTCTCCAGCGGCCTGAAGAACCACGGCTTCGTCTACGTCAACCTCGACGACTTCTGGCAGAAGTGCGACTCGAACGGCTTCACCGTGGACGGCTACGGCCGCTGGGCCGTCGACACCGGCAAGTTCCCGGACGGCATCAAAGGGGTGGCCGACTACGTCCACTCCAAGGGCCTGAAGTTCGGCTTCTACGTCACCCCCGGCATCGCCAAGAACGCCGTCACCAAGAACACGCCGATCGAGGGCACCTCGTACCACGCGAAGGACATCGCGGACACGTCCACGACCGAGAAGAACTACAACTGCAAGAACATGTACGCCATCGACTACTCCAAGCCGGGCGCGCAGGACTTCGTCAACTCCTGGGCCAAGCAGTTCGCGTCCTGGGGGGTCGACTACCTGAAGATCGACGGGGTGGGCAGCGCCGACATCCCCGACGTCCAGGCCTGGGACAAGGCGCTGCGGGCCAGCGGACGGCCCATCACCTTCGCGTTGTCCAACAACCTGCCCATCGCCGACGCGGCCACCTGGAAGCAACTGGCCAACAGCTGGCGCACCCAGGGTGACGTCGAGTGCTACTGCGGGCCCGGGAGCAACGGCAGCGGCTACCCGCTGACCGACTGGTCCCACGTCTCCAAGCGCTTCGACTCGGCCGCCTCCTGGCAGCAGTACGCCGGCCCCGGCGGCTGGAACGACCTGGACTCACTGGAGATCGGCAACGGCGACCAGGTGGGCCTCACGGCGGACCAGCGCCGCTCGCACTTCACGCTCTGGTCGATGGCGGCGGCCCCGCTGCTGCTCGGCACCGACCTCACGCAACTGGACCCCGTCGACAAGGCGATGCTGACCAACGACCGGCTGATCGCCGTCGACCAGGACGGCGTCGCCGCGAAGCGGATCGTGAACAGCGGTGTCCACCAGGTCTGGAGCAAGAAGGAGAGCGACGGGAGTCACGTCGTGGCCCTGTTCAACACCGGGACCTCGGGCAACGCGACGGTCAGCGTGAACTGGTCGCAGGTCGGCTTCAGCGGCTCGGGCGACGTGACCGACCTCTGGTCCGGATCCCACAAGGGCGTGATCGCCGACTCCTACAGCGCGACCCTGCGGCCGGGCGAGACCAGGCTCATCCGGGTCAAGCCCGTCACCTCCCTGAAGACGGCGGCCGCTGCACCGGGATTCGCCGTGGCCCCGTACGAGTACCTCGGCTGGGGCAGCCCGCAGAACCCGACCTCCGTGATGTCCGCGACCGGCGTCAAGTGGTTCACGCTCGCCTTCATCCTCTCCGACGGCACCTGCAACCCGAAGTGGGACGGCTCCCGCCCGCTGACCGGAGGCAGTGACCAGTCCACGATCAACGCGATCAGAGCCGCGGGCGGTGACGTGGTCGTCTCCGTCGGCGGCTGGAGCGGGAACAAGCTGGGTGAGAAGTGCTCCAGCGCCTCCGCGCTCGCCGGCGCCTACCAGAAGGTGATCAACGCCTACAAGCTGAAGGCGCTCGACATCGACATCGAGAACACCGAGTGGTCCAACGCGACCGTACGGCAGCGGGTGGTCGACGCGCTGAAGACGGTGAAGGCGAACAACTCCGGTCTGAAGACCGTCATCACCTTCGGCACCACCTCCTCCGGCCCCGACTCCACCGGCACCGACATGATCAAGCGGGCCGCCAACTCCGGTCTGGCCAACGACGTCTGGTGCATCATGCCGTTCGACTTCGGCGGCGGCACCAGCAACATGGGCAGCCTCACCACCAAGGCGATGGAAGGCCTCAAGGCACAGGTGAAGTCGGCGTACGGCTACAGCGACGCCACCGCCTACACGCACATCGGTCTGTCGTCGATGAACGGCAAGACCGACGACTCCGGTGAGCAGGTCCGGGTCGCCGACTTCAGGACGATGCTCGCCTATGCCCAGCAGCACCACATCGGGCGGCTCACCTACTGGGCCGTCAACCGCGACCGGGCCTGCGGCTCGGGCACCGACGGCGACGCCTGCAGCGGCGTGACGCAGCAGCCGTACGACTACCTCAAGGTCTTCACCCAGTACACGGGCTGAGGGGAACATCCGTGAACATCAGAAGAGTTCTGCCGTACGGCGTCGCGGCGGCCCTGGCGCTGCCGCTCGCCGGTCTCGGCCAGGGCACCCCCCGGGCCGCCACCGACTACCAGGCCGAGGACGCGACGATCTCCCAGGGCACCGTCGCCACCAACCACACCGGGTACACCGGCACCGGCTTCGTCGACTACACCAACGTCAAGGGCTCCTACGTGGAGTTCACGGTGAGCGCGGCCTCCGCCGGCACCTCCGCCCTCACCCTGCGCTACGCCAACGGGACCTCCGCCGGCCGGCCGATGGACATCTCCGTGAACGGCACGGTCGTCGCCTCCGGTGTCTCCTTCCCGGCCACCGCCGACTGGAACACCTGGGTCACCAAGACCGTCACGGTCCCGCTGACCGCGGGCACCGACAAGATCCGGGCCACCGCCACCACGGCCAACGGCGGCCCCAACCTCGACCGGGTCAGTCTCGACGCGGCCGCCGACACCCAGGCCCCGACCCGCCCGGGACAGCCCAGCTGCTCCGACATCGGCGAGGACGCGCTCACCCTGGCCTGGGGCGCGGCCACGGACAACGTGGGCGTGAGCGCGTACGACATCTACGAGCACGGCAACAAGATCAGCGAGGCAACCGGGAGTTCGACCTCCAAGGCGCTGACCGGGCTCACCCCGAACACCGACTACAACCTCACGGTGATCGCCCGCGACGCGGCCGGCAACACCTCGCCGGCCAGCCCGGTCGTCGACTGCACCACCAGGCCCAGCTCCGACACCACCCCGCCGAGCAAGCCGGGCACGCTCTCCGCGAGCAACGTCACCGCGAACAGCGCCGACCTCACGTGGGGCGCCTCGACCGACGACAAGGCGGTCGTCGCCTACGACGTACGCAGCGACACCACCGTCTACGACACGGTCACCAGCGGCACGTCGACCACGCTCACCGGGCTCGCCTGCAACAGCCCCTACAGCCTCGACGTCGTCGCCCGGGACGCGGCCGGCAATGTCTCCGCGGCAAGCAACACCGTCACCTTCACCACGAAGGCGTGCGCGACCGACGGCGGTGTCCCGTCCTCGATCGCGACGCTCTCCAGCGGCTGGACCATCCCCTGGGGCACCTACTGGATGCCCGACGGCAAGACCGCGCTGGTCACCGAACGGGACGACTTCCGGGTCTGGAAGGTGGCCAAGGACGGCACGAAGACGCAGGTCGGCACCGTCCCGAACGTCGTCACCACCAACGGCGAGGGCGGCCTGCTCGGCGTCGCCGTCGACCCCAAGTGGGACACCAACCACTACGTCTACTTCATGCACACCGCGGACGAGGGCAACCGGGTCGTGCGCATGACCTACGACGGCACCAAGCTCAGCGGCTACAAGATCCTGCTCCAGGGCATCAAGAAGAACCGCTACCACAACGGCGGACGGCTCCTCTTCGGCCCCGACGGCTACCTGTACGTCTCCACCGGAGAGGCCCAGACGCCCGACCTGGCCCAGGACAAGAACTCCCTCAACGGCAAGATCCTGCGCATGACGACCGACGGCAAGCCGGCCCCCGGCAACCCGTTCGGCAACTACGTCTACAGCCTCGGCCACCGCAACCCGCAGGGCCTCGCCTTCGACCGCAACGGCCGGTTGTGGGAGGCGGAGTTCGGCAACAGCTCCAAGGACGAGCTGAACCTGATCAAGCCGGGCGCCAACTACGGCTGGCCGACCTGCGAGGGCACCTGCAGCGTCTCCGGGATGACCAACCCCAAGGCCACCTGGAACGTCTCCGAGGCGTCCCCGAGCGGCATCGCCATCGTCCGCAACGTCGTCTACATGGCGTCCCTGCGCGGCGAACGGCTCTGGCGCATCCCGATCAACGGCGACACCGAGAACGTCGGCACCCCGACGGCGTACTACGTGGGAACGTACGGCCGGCTGCGCACCGTGACCAAGGTGCCGGGCGCCGACCAGCTGTGGCTGTCCACCACCAACTGCGACAACAACGGCAACGAGCCGGACGGATCCGACAAGATCTTCCGGGTCAGCATCAGTTGACAGGGTGTCAGGCCCGGTACAGGGCCTCGACCTCGTTGGCGTAGGCGTTCTCGATCGCCTTGCGCTTCAGCTTCAACGACGGGGTCAGCAAGCCGTGTTCCTCGGTGAACGGCTGGGCGAGGATACGGAACGTACGGATCGACTCGGCCTGCGAGACCAGGGTGTTGGCGGCCACCACCGCGCGCCGCACCTCGGTCTCCAGGTCGGCGTCCCGTACCAGCTGGGCCGCGGACATCTGGGGCTTGCCGCGCATCGCCAGCCAGTGCTCGACCGCCTCGGCGTCGAGGGTGACCAGGGCGGCGATGTACGGGCGGTCGTTGCCCACGACGATGCACTGGTTGACCAGCGGATGGTCCCGGACCCGCTCCTCCAGGACACCGGGGGAGACGCTCTTGCCGCCGGAGGTCACCAGGATCTCCTTCTTGCGGCCGGTGATGGTGAGATAGCCGTCCTCGTCGAGGGAGCCCAGGTCACCGGTGGCCAGCCAGCCGTCGTGCAGCGTGGCGTCGGTGGCCTTCTGGTTGTTCAGGTAGCCCTGGAAGACGTTGCTGCCGCGCAGCCAGATCTCACCGTCGTCCGCGATGTGCACGGTGGCACCGGGGATCGCCTGGCCGACCGTGCCGTACCGGGTGCGCTCGGGCGGGTTGATGGTCGCGGCCGCCGTCGACTCGGTGAGGCCGTAGCCCTCGTAGATCTGCACGCCCGCCCCGGCGAAGAACAGGCCGAGCCTGCGGTCCATGGCCGAGCCACCGGACACGGCGTTGCGGATCCGGCCGCCCAGCGCGGCGCGCACCTTGGAGTAGACGAGCTTGTCGAAGAGCTGGTGCTGCATGCGCAGCGCCGCCGACGGACCGGGCCCGGTGCCCCACGCCTTCGCCTCCACCGCGTCCGCGTACTTCACCGCGAGTTCGACCGCCTTCTCGAAGGGGCCGCCCCTGCCCTCCTTCTCCGCCTTCCGCCGCGCCGCGTTGAACACCTTCTCGAAGATGTACGGCACGGCCACCACGAAGGTCGGCCTGAACGCGGCCAGATCGGGCAGCAGCGCGGCCGCGCTCAGCTGCGGCTGGTGGCCGAAGCGGACGCCGTGCCGGACCGCGGCCACCTCCACCAGCCGGCCGAGGACGTGCGACAGCGGCAGGAACAGCAGCGTCGAGACCTCCTCGTTCTTCTTCGAGTGGAACACCGGCTGCCAGCGCCCGACGACCGTGTCCGCCTCGTACATGAAGTTCCCGTGCGAGATCACACAGCCCTTGGGACGGCCCGTGGTGCCCGAGGTGTAGATGATCGTGGCGACCGAGTCGGGGGTGACCGCCTCCCGGTGCCGGTGCACCACCTCGTCGTCGAGGTGCGCGCCCGCGTCGTACAGCTCCTGCACCGCGCCCTCGTCCAGCTGCCACAGCCGGCGCAACTGGGGCAGCCGGTCGATGACGGTGGCGATCGTCATCGCGTGGTCCTCGTGCTCCACGATCGCCGCCGTGCACTCGGCGTCGTACAGCATCCAGAAGCACTGCTCCGCCGACGAGGTCGGATAGACCGGCACCACCTGGGCGCCGATCGTCCACAGCGCGAAGTCGAACAGCGTCCACTCGTAGCGGGTGCGGGACATGATGGCGACCCGGTCGCCGAACCGGATGCCCTGGGAGAGGAGGCCCTTGGCGAGGGCGAGGACCTCGTCGCGGAACTCGGCCGAGGTCACCTCACGCCACTGGCCGAGTTCGTCCTTGCGGCCCAGCGCGACGTGCAGCGGGTCCGTCCGGGCATGCTCGAACACACAGTCGGCCAGGCCGCCGACCGGCGGTGCCGACGCCAACGGCGGGTTGGTGAACTCGCGCAAACCCCGCTCCCCGCTCCTCGCTCCACAGTGACGGCAGTAGTGACACTCCGCACGGCGCCGTGAAAGCTACCCCACCGGAAGACCGTTCGGGAGGGGGTGCGAAAACGAGCATTGTTCTCGTATGGCCGCGTTCTCGTGCGGAAAATACGCCCACATGGGGAAGGGGCGGACAGAATCCCTACGGTTCCGTAAGTTCCGGCTCCGCAATCTCCACGGAATCTGTACGACCCGATTACGGCCCCCGGCCGGTTACCCGCCGGTCGGGCCCGGAGCGCCACCGCCCCCTCTGAGGACTGCGCCGGCGTGGCCGATTTCGTCACAGGGTGCCCCCGTAGGGCGGCGGCCGGTCGTCGACTCAGCCCCGCCCCGCCGTGGGGCGCAGGCGCTCGCCCCCCTTCAGGATCGCCGCCGCCAGGGCGTCCGCCGCCGACTGGGCCGGTGTCCGTCTCGGGCCGTGCGCCAGCACGAAGTCGACCTTGCCGAGTTCCGGCAGGCCCGCGCGGTCGGGGACGCGGAACAGGCCCGGGGGGATCAGGCCCCGCGAGTGGGCCATCACGCCGAGGCCCGCTCGCGCCGCGGCGATCAGGCCGTTGAGGCTGCCGCTCGTGCAGACGATGCGCCAGTCGCGGCCCTGCTGCTCCAGCGCCTCCAGGGCCAGGGCACGGGTGATGCCGGGTGGCGGGTAGACGATCAGCGGGACCGGACGGGCCGGGTCCAGGCGGAGCCGCTCCGCGCCGATCCACACCAGGTCGTCGTGCCAGACCAGCTCGCCGAACGGGTCCTCGGCCCGCCGCTTGGCCAGCACCAGGTCCAGTTTCCCGGCGGCCAGCTGCTCGTGCAGGGTCCCCGAGAGCTCCACCGTCAGTTCGAGGTCGACCTCGGGGTGGTCGTGGCGGAAGCCCTCCAGGATCTCCGGCAGCCGGGTGAGGACGAAGTCCTCCGACGCGCCGAAGCGCAGCCGGCCGCCCACTCGGGTGCCGGTGAAGAAGGCCGCCGCCTGCTCGTGCACCTCCAGGATCCGGCGCGCGAACCCGAGCATCGCCTCGCCGTCCTCGGTCAGCTCCACGGAGTGCGTGTCCCGGGAGAACAGTCGGCGGCCTGCCGCGTCCTCCAGCCGGCGCACGTGCTGGCTCACCGTGGACTGGCGCAGCCCGAGCCGCCGGGCGGCCTGGGTGAAGCTGAGCGTCTGGGCCACCGCCAGGAAGGTGCGCAGATGCGAAGGGTCGTACACTCGGACATGTTATCGCGAAACGCAATGGCAGTCAGAGTGGTATACCGGATTCCCGATCACTGTGCGGGGGTGGACGATGAACAGGGGGGGCCTCGCGGCCCCGGCGAGAACCCGGCGGTGTCCGCCGGCCCGACAGCTGACCGACCCTCGAGTGGAGCACCGTGAAACGCCTGAGCCGGCCCCGCTGGATGCCGATCGACCCGTACGTCCTGCTGTTGCTGGGGACGGTGGGTCTCGCCGCGCTGCTCCCGGCCCGGGGCACGGCCGCCGACGTGGCCTCCGGAGCCTCCACGGCCGCGATCGCCTTCCTCTTCTTCCTCTACGGCGCCCGCCTGTCCACCCGCGAGGCCGTCGACGGACTGCGCCACTGGCGGCTCCATCTCACGGTCCTGGTCTGCACCTTCGTGATCTTCCCGGTGCTCGGGCTGGCCGCCCGCGGCCTGGTGCCGGTCCTGCTCACCCATCCGCTCTACCAGGGCTTCCTCTTCCTGACCCTGGTGCCCTCCACCATCCAGTCGTCGATCGCCTTCACCTCCATCGCCCGCGGCAACGTGCCCGCCGCGATCTGCGCCGGCTCCTTCTCCTCGCTCGTCGGCATCGTCCTCACCCCGCTGCTCGCCGCCGCGCTGCTCGGCAACAGCGGCGGCGGGTTCTCCGCCGACTCGATCGTGAAGATCGTGCTCCAGCTGCTGGTGCCGTTCGTCGCCGGGCAGCTGCTGCGCCCCTGGATCGGGACGTTCGTCGCCCGGCACAAGAAGGTTCTCGGTCTGGTCGACCGCGGCTCCATCCTGCTCGTCGTCTACACCGCGTTCAGCGAGGGCATGGTCCGGGGCATCTGGCACCAGGTCAGCGCGGTCCGACTGGCCGGGCTGCTCGCCGTGGAGGCCGCCCTGCTCGCCGTGATGCTCCTGCTGACCTGGTACGGCGCCAGGGCGCTCGGCTTCGGCCGCGCGGACCGCATCGCCATCCAGTTCGCCGGGTCGAAGAAGTCCCTCGCCTCCGGGCTGCCCATGGCCAGCGTCCTGTTCGGCGCCCACGCCTCGCTCGCCGTGTTGCCGCTGATGCTCTTCCACCAGATGCAGCTCATGGTGTGCGCGGTCGTCGCCAAGCGCCGCGCCCGCGACCCCGAGGCCCCGGAGGAGGCCGTGCCCCCCGCCGCCCCGGCGGGCCAGTCACGGCCCGCGGTGAGCACCGGGCCGCTCCGCCGCTGAGCCACCCCCGCGGCCGGCTGCCGAACGCGACCGGTTCACGCGCCTGTTGATCCGGATTTCCGGTACGGACGGCTCATGAAGGCTAACGTTCCGTCATGACCACACCCCTGGCGCTCGACCCGGCGCGCACCGCTCTCGTCCTCGTCGATCTGATGGACCGCATCGTCGCGCTGCCCCTGGAACCCCGCAAAGGCACCGACGTCCTGCACACCGCCGAGGAACTGGCTCGCGCCTTCCGCGCGGCCGGCGCGCCCGTGGTGCTGATCCGCGTCGAACGGCCCTCCCTGGCCGAGCAGCCGCCGGGCAGCGGACTCGTCGCCGGGCTCAGGAAGGAAGGGGACGTGGAGATCGTCAAGCGGACCATCGGCGGCTTCCACGGCACGGAGCTCGACGCCCGCCTGCGTGGGCTCGGCGTCACCCGGCTGGTCTTCGGCGGCATCGCCACCAACCTCGGCGTCGAGTCCACCGCCCGCGCCGCCGCCGACCTCGGCTACGACCTGGTCTTCGTCGAGGACGCCATGGCCGCCCTCACCGGACCCGAGCACGAGGCGTCCGTCCGCCTGGACTTCCCGCGCCTCGGCACCGTCGTGACCGCAGCCGACGTACGCCTCGTCCGCGCCTGACCGCTCGGGCCGGCGTCCCGCCATCGCGTTCACGGACGCCGCGGCGGCCGTCGGGAAACCCGGCCGGGACGGTGCCGGACCGAGGCGGGGCCCCTGTGGCGCAGGGGGCGCTCCCCGCCGGTCGGGGCCCGGCGCCTGGCCGCGGCGGACCGGTCAGCCGGGTCAGCTCCGGGGGGTGGCCGCGGCCCGCAGGGCGATGCGGTCCTCGCCCGCGTACACGTTCATGGTGCTGCCCCGCAGGAAGCCGACCAGGGTCAGCCCGGTCTCCACCGCCAGGTCCACCGCCAGCGAGGACGGCGCGGAGACCGCCGCGAGCACCGGGATGCCCGCCATCACGGCCTTCTGCGCCAGCTCGAAGGAGGCCCGCCCGGAGACGAGGAGGAGGGCGCGCGACAGCGGCAGGTCGCCGTTCTGCAGGGCCCGGCCTACCAGCTTGTCCACCGCGTTGTGCCGCCCCACGTCCTCACGGATGTCCAGCAGCTCGCCGCCCTCCGTGAACAGGGCCGCCGCGTGCAGCCCCCCGGTCCGGTCGAACACACGCTGTGCCGCCCGCAGCCGGTCGGGGAGGCTCGCCAGCAACTCGGGGGAGACGCGGACCGGGGGAGTGTCGGCTATCGGCCAGCGAGCCGTCGTACGCACCGCGTCGAGGCTCGCCTTGCCGCACAGCCCGCAGGACGAGGAGGTGTAGACGTTCCGCTCCAGGGTGAAGTCGGGGAGCGTGACGCCCGGCGTGGTCCGCACGTCGACCACGTTGTAGGTGTTCGAGCCGTCCGCCGTGGCGCCCGCGCAGTAGACGATGTTCTGCAGGTCACCCGCGGCCGCCAGCACTCCCTCGCTCACCAGGAACCCGGCCGCCAGCGCGAAGTCGTCGCCGGGGGTGCGCATGGTGACGGCGAGGGGCTTGCCGCCCAGCCTGATCTCCAGCGGTTCCTCGGCGACGAGCGTGTCCGGCCGGGCGGAGACCGCTCCGTCGCGGATGCGGATGACCTTGCGTCGTTCCGTGACTCGTCCCATGTCCTGATCAGCCCCGGTTCTGTACGTGCTGGCGGCCGAAACGGCCCTTGAGGCAGAGGGTGCCCCTTGACCGTCCCATTGTCCTGCACGGCGAGGTCCTGCACGGCGAGCCCGCGGGTGCGGCGCCCGCCGGCCGCGGTCCGGCCGGCGACCGTTCGGCGCAGGGTGGATACCGCTCACCGCACACGATCAGGCCGTCGGGTTCTCAACCACCGTGGACGGCCCTACCGTTCCGGATTCATGAGCAGCCCCCCTGTAGCACCGCCGGGCTGGAGCCGCTGGCTCGTCCCGCCCGCCGCCCTCTCCGTCCACCTCTCCATCGGCCAGGCCTACGCCTGGAGCGTGTTCAAGCCGCCGCTCGAGTCCGCGCTGAACCTGAGCGGCACCGAGAGCGCGCTGCCCTTCCAGCTCGCGATCGTGATGCTCGGCCTGTCGGCCGCGTTCGGCGGCACCCTCGTGGAGCGCAACGGACCGCGCTGGGCCATGACGGTGGCGCTGATCTGCTTCTCCGCCGGCTTCCTGATCTCCGCGCTCGGCGCCGAGACCGAACAGTTCTGGCTGATCGTCCTCGGCTACGGCTTCGTCGGCGGCATCGGCCTCGGCATCGGCTACATCTCGCCCGTCTCCACGCTGATCAAGTGGTTCCCGGACCGGCCCGGCATGGCCACCGGCATCGCCATCATGGGCTTCGGCGGCGGCGCGCTGATCGCCTCGCCCTGGTCCGCGCAGATGCTCTCCTCCTTCGGCGGTGACAACGATGGCATCGCCCTCGCCTTCCTGGTGCACGGGCTGTCGTACGCCGTCTTCATGACCCTCGGTGTGCTCCTGATCCGCGTCCCGCGCACCGAGAAGCCGGTCCAGGACGCGCCGAGCGCCTTCGAGGGGGTGCAGGTCTCCGCGAGCAGCGCGATCCGGACCCCGCAGTTCTGGTGCCTGTGGGTCGTCCTCTGCATGAACGTGACCGCCGGCATCGGCATCCTGGAGAAGGCCGCCCCGATGATCACGGACTTCTTCGCCGACAGCTCCACCCCGGTGTCGGCGTCCGCGGCGGCCGGGTTCGTCGCCCTGCTGTCCGCCGCCAACATGGCCGGCCGGATCGGCTGGTCGTCCACCTCCGACCTGATCGGCCGCAAGAACATCTACCGCGTCTACCTCGGGGTGGGCGCCCTGATGTACCTGCTCATCGCGCTCTTCGGAGACTCGTCGAAACCGCTGTTCGTCCTCTGCGCCCTGGTGATCCTCTCCTTCTACGGCGGCGGCTTCGCGACCGTCCCCGCCTACCTGAAGGACCTCTTCGGCACCTACCAGGTCGGCGCCATCCACGGCCGGCTGCTCACCGCCTGGTCCCTCGCCGGTGTGCTCGGCCCGCTGATCGTCAACTGGATCGCCGACCACCAGAAGGACGCCGGCAAGCACGGCTCCGACCTCTACACCCTGTCCTTCGGCATCATGATCGGCCTGCTCCTCGTCGGTTTCGTCGCCAACGAGTTCGTCCGGCCAGTGAACGCCCGCCACCACATCCCCGCCCCCAGGGAGGCCGTCGATGTCGAACGAGAGCAGCCGGCCTGAGCCGGACCGCCGCTGGCTGATCGCCGTCGCCTGGATCTGGGTGGGCGCGCCGTTCGCCTACGGGGTGTACGAACTGGTACAGAAGGCGACACGGCTGTTCAACGGGTGACCGCCGGGAACGGCCGGGCGTCCGAGGGGTCTGCAAGAAGCCGACAACCCGGGCGCCCGTTTCCTGTGGCCTCACGTGCCGTCGTACCCGTGAGTCACTGAACAGACTGGTGGACCCAGACCGAGGCAACGAGGGGGGCTCCACCACCCATGAACGGCTCGCGCATCGCCGCCGTCGGCCACTACCAGCCCGCGAGGGTCCTCACCAACGAGGACCTGGCCGCCATGGTCGACACCAGTGACGAGTGGATCCGCAGCCGGGTGGGCATCAGCACCCGGCACATCGCAGGACCCGACGAACCCGTCGACGAACTGGCCGCGCACGCCGCCGCCAAGGCCCTCGCCGCGGCCGGTCTCACCCCCGCGGACATCGACCTGGTCGTGGTCGCCACCTCCACCGCGATCGACCGCTCGCCGAACATGGCCGCGCGCGTCGCGGCCCGGCTCGGCATCCCGCAGCCCGCGGCGATGGACGTCAACGTCGTGTGCGCCGGTTTCACCCACGCGCTCGCCGTCGCCGACCACACCGTCCGGGCCGGCGCGGCCACCCGCGCCCTCGTCATCGGCGCCGACAAGATGTCCGAGGTGACGGACTGGACCGACCGGACGACGTGTGTCCTGGTCGGCGACGGCGCGGGCGCCGCCGTGGTCGAGGCGTCCGCACCCGGCGAGGAGCCCGGCATCGGACCGGTGCTCTGGGGCTCGGTCCCCGAGATGAGCCACGCGGTACGGATCGAGGGCACCCCGCCCCGGTTCGCACAGGAGGGGCAGAGCGTCTACCGCTGGGCCACCACCCAGTTGCCGCCCATCGCCCGGCGCGCCTGCGAGAAGGCCGGGATCGCCCCCGCCGACCTCGCGGCGGTCGTCCTGCACCAGGCGAACCTGCGGATCATCGAGCCGCTCGCGGCGAAGATCGGCGCGGTCAACGCGGTCGTCGCCCGTGACGTCACGGAGTCGGGGAACACCTCGGCCGCGAGCATCCCGCTCGCCCTGTCCAAGCTGGTCGAGCGGGGCCGGGTGTCCGGCGGCGACCCGGTCCTGCTGTTCGGGTTCGGCGGCAACCTGTCGTACGCCGGCCAGGTCGTGCGCTGCCCGTGAGGGGCGGTGCGTTCCGCGGTGCGACCGGGCCCGGTCGAGCGGGCGCGGTCCTGAACCGGCGCGGGTTCAGGGCAACGTGACGATGGCGATGCGGTCCGTCTGCGCGACGGCCAGCCGGGTGCCGTCGGGGTGCAGGGCAGCGACGGGGGTGGGGTCCTCGCGGCCGAAGCAGGCGGACTTCGCGGGTACGCCGACCTCGGGCCACTCCGCGACGATG
Source organism: Streptomyces sp. NPDC051987 (assembly GCF_040680735.1). Classification (NCBI taxonomy): domain Bacteria; kingdom Bacillati; phylum Actinomycetota; class Actinomycetes; order Kitasatosporales; family Streptomycetaceae; genus Streptomyces; species Streptomyces sp. NPDC051987. Next base: position 88,270 of record NZ_JBFAXI010000021.1, read on the forward strand.
CGCCCGGTGGCCGTGTCGAGCAGCCGCGGGTGGCCGGGGAACGCGATCACCTGATCGCCGCGGGGCAGGAGCAGGACGCCCGGTTCGGCATCGCCGGCGGGGCTGCGGTGGAGCCATCGTCCCGCGGAGACCGACCACACCCCCAGGTGGCACGGCGCAAGCCCGGCCGACTCCTCCTCGTCCCACTCCTCCCGCCCCGCCGCCAGCACCAGCCGGTCGGCGTCGAGCCAGCAGCCCGCCGTCACCTCCCCGCGCATGACCGCCGTCGCCGGCAGCAGACCCTTGCCGTCCAGGGTGCCGGGATCGGTGAGCGCGAGCGCCGTGTCGTAGACCAGAGCCGTGCCGAAGGGCTGCCAGAACCAGCCGACCGAGAGCAGGTACCGGCCGTCCGGGCTGAGGCTCAGCCGGGAGTGGAAGACGTCCTGCGGCTCGCGGTCGCCGGCGGTGAGCCGCTCGCCGCTCGCCGCGTCCTCGATCTGGAGCACGTTGTAGTCGTCGGGGCAGTGCACGACGACCTCGCGACCGTCGCCCAGGGTGCCGAGGCCGAGCGGGTAGTCGAAGCTCGGCGCGTGGTAGTAGCTGCGGTTCAGCTCCCGTACGACCCGTTCGCCTTCGAGCAGTACGGCCTTGGTGCCGCGTTCCTGCCAGACGGCGGAGTAGCGCCCCGAGGCCGAGACGGTACCGGCGTCGAACGGCAGGCTCCAGGTGAAGGGCGCTCTGCGCTCCACCCCGTCGCGCCCCCAGCGCCGACCGCCTCCGACCCAGGAGACCAGGTCGTCGCCCTGCCACGCCAGCGATCTCGGCGCCGACCGCACCGGTATCGACTCCACCGTCATCTGTGCCCCCCTCGCCGGAGAGCCTCGGGCAGGTTCTCCGGGCGGAAATCTACGGGACGGCGTCAGCGGGTGTGCGCGGCAGGCCGAGTGGCGGGCTGGAAGCGGAACGAGAGCGCCTCCAGCAGGCGTTTGCGCTGGGTCTTCTGGACGGCGGCGATGCGCCAACGGCCGTCCGCCTCGCGGGTCACCGTGTAGGTGGCCAGCTTGCCCAGGCGCTTCGGCCGGCCCTTGCGCACCTCACCGCGGGTGACGACGACGGCGGTGTCCGGCCCGTGGAAGCGCAGGTCGACGACCTCGATGGTCAGCGTGGTGCCCTTCAGGAAACCGTCGAACAGGGCCTGGTGGGCGCGGCCGATCTCGGCGCCGCCACGGTAGAGGGTGCCGGCGTAGGTGACATCGGTGGCATCCGCGGTGAACTGCTCGCCGTAGGCGGTGCCGTCGCCGCGGTTCCAGGCGGCCGCGCCGCGCTCCAGGAGGGCGTGGATCTCGGCGGTGTCGGTCTCCCGGACGGTGTCGCCGACGGACATGGGGATCCCCCTTCGTGGTAACTTCTTCGGAGAAGTTACTTCATTGAAGATTTCTCTTCTTTGAGGAAGAGATTAGGGAGAGGGGGATCCCATGTCAACGCCGGTGACGCCCGCCGGTGGCAGCGAGGTCTACCGGCGCTACCTGAGCGCCGTGATGTTCCACGGCCACGCGAGCGCGCGGGCCTGCGGACTCGGCGCCACCGATCTGTACGCGCTGAACATCCTTCAGCTGGCCGGGGCCATGACCCCCGGCGAGCTGGCCGCTCGCACGGGGCTGACCACCGGCCCCACCACGCGGCTGATCGACCGCCTGGAGCAGGCGGGGTACGTGCGCCGGGTGCCCGACCCCGGCGACCGGCGCAAGGTCATCGTCGAACCGGTCGGCGAGCCCGCCGCCCTGGACCGGGTCGTCGCCCCGGCACGGCAGCGGATCGGCGAGATCCTGGCCGGCTATTCACCGGACCAGCTCGACGTCCTCTTCGACTACTTCACCCGCGCCGCCGAGGCGTACCGGGAGGCGGCCGGGCAGGTGCGCGACTGACCCGCGCCCGCCGTCCGGCGAACGCCGCCTTCCTGTGAACGCCGCCTTCCGCAGGGCGGCCGGGTCCCGGACCCCGCTCCGGGACCCGCTGCCGGACGGATTCCGCCGCGCCGTCCGTGCGCCGCCGTCCGCGCCGTAACGGGCCGGGTGCGCACGGTGAGGCGGCGTCCACCTGCGGGTATGCCGACGGAAACGCAGGTGAAAGGCACTCCGAAAGCTTGGTATTGTTGTCCCTGTCGCCGCGGGGAACACCCCCGGTCAGGCGGCAGACACCTGGTCCGGGTGGCGGAATGGCAGACGCGCTAGCTTGAGGTGCTAGTGCCCTTTATCGGGCGTGGGGGTTCAAGTCCCCCCTCGGACACTCGCTATAGCAATACGCGGACGACGGCCTCGACCTAACGGTCGGGGCCTTACCTGCGTGTTCGTAACTGATCGTGATCTCGAGGGCTTCGTAGAGCGGCCTCTTCTTCGCTGGGTCGTCGAGGGCGCGATCGCGCTGCTGCACTGGTTCCGCCGCCTGCGCATCCGCTGGGAACGCCGCGACGACATCCACCAAGGCCTTCATCGCCTTCGGTGGCGCCGTCATCTGCTGGCGACGACTCGAGAGCTCATCTTGATCCGAGTCCCTACCGCACTTCAAATTAGGAAAGTTTCCTAATAGTCTTCGCACCACAAGACGCGCCCTCCTCGGTGTGCCTGTTTCGGGCCGGGAGGGCCCTGAGGGGACTTCGCGTCCCGGAAGCGGATCCTGAAGTGTTTTCACGCACCCACAAACGCGTCGCTGCACTTGCGGCCTGCGCGGCGACGGTCACCGGACTCGCTGTGGTCGGCACAACGCCAGCTGCCGCCGGAACCAACGGGCAGCAGATCGCCTGGTACGTTCCGCTGAACAGCGAGTACGCCAACGGAACCCTGGTCGTCTACGGATACAACCAGAACGGCACCTGGACCAACCAGACCGTCCACCTCGGCGCAGGAGGCACCAACACCTACGACCCCGGCTGGTGGTGGCGCAGCGCCTACGGAGGAGCCTCCGACGCAGTCCGCATGTTCTACTACACCAGTCACGGCGGCAGCTACCTGGAACAAGACGTCACCATCCCCACCAGCTGCAATGTCACCTACTTCCCCATCAACGTGCCGCGCAACAGCTCAGGCGCGGGCGGCGGCCCCGGACAAGTCAGCTGCTGACCCACGGGTGCGATCTTCGCCAAGACGCAACTGAGCCCCACCCCGGTCGAATTGGGGTGGGGCTCAGGCGCTGGTCGGGTGTGGGCGAGGGGGCGTCACCTGGGGGAGGTGTAGCGGTGGTGTGAGCAGGTGCAGCGGGGTATCAGAAGGATTCCCCGGCCGTGTGGGAGCGGGATGTCCCGGGTCTGGTGGCAGTCATGGTGCAGCCACGAGTAACCCGGCTGGTGGGCCAGCGCGCACTCCGCGGACATGGTCGAGGTGTCTTCGGTCTGGGCGGTCACGGGAACATGCCGCCGCTGCTGAACGAGTTCATGGCGCGGGTCCGCTCGGCCATGGCCCGCAAGCGTTCCTCGTCGGTGGCGCGCCGGACGTGGGCAGGGTCGGCGTCCCACTCTCGCCCACCGGCCACGGGGCGCAGCTGGACGTACGGCCCTTCCCGGCCCATGACGTACCCGAGCCGGTCTCGGACGGTGTCGATGACCAGGGTGCCGGCTGATGGTTCGACCTCAGCGGCGGTCACTCGCCAGGCTCCTTCTCCAGGGCCCTCGCGAGGCGGACGGCGACGTCCGCGCGCACTCGCCCCAGCTCGACCAGCTGAAGTCCGGGCGACGCCGGGTCCACCCTCAACGACGGGAAGACGACCCCCGCGCCGTCCAGGGCCGCTCTGAGTGCCTCCACCGCCGCCTGCGTCTCGGTGATGTCCTGTGTCTTCTTCGGTGCCATGCACCGGACGCTAGGAACCGGCCACCGCTGATAGCTATGGGAGTTGCGCGAAGTTGCTTGACGACTTCCCCAGGTTGCGGAAGGTTGCTGATAAAGGCCGACGGAACCCGGGTTGGAAGTGCTCGGGCTCAGAGAAGCTTGGAAGATCAGTCCTCTGACGAAAGGAACTGATCATGGCGCGTCGACTGCGCTTCAACGGCACGGGAAGCGGCGTCAACGGGTGCCCCGCTGTGCATGAAGATCTCGACTCGGGTGAGGTCATCGTGCACGGCCCGGCGCTTACCGACCCTGCGGACATCGGCCAGCTGCGGCACCTGCACGAGGGTGAGGTGCCCATCGTGGTGCCGCGTGAACTGCTCGTCGACTTCGGCCCGAAGGAGGTCAACCGGGTGCCGGACATCATCGGCCTGGACGAGTTCGACCAGCTCTTCACCCAGTTCAAGCACACGGCCTGGCGGTTGGAGACACGGCGCCGGTACGCCTCCGACGAATTTACTGACACTTACGCCCAGTTCTCCCGTGGCGAGCCCGTGAACTGGGACGGAGTCGACGCCGAATGGTGCGCCGAACGCCGCGAGCAGACTGCGTTGGGTAAGCGGTTCGAGCGCGCCCGTGTGGTCGACAGCCCGCCGACTCAGGGTCAGCTGTACCTCCTGGACAACGCCCGCCGCAATAGTGCCGTCGGTGAGCGGATCTTCAACCTGTGGCGCGCGGACGCCGACCGGCTCGGCCTGCCTGTCGAGGACTTCTGGATCTTCGACTCCCGGCTGGTCGCCCTCCTCAACTTCGACGACGCCGACAACCTGATCAGTGTCGAGCTGATCACCGAGCCCGCAGCGGTACTGCGGTACGCCCAGGCGAGGGACGCCGCCATGCACCTCGCCGTCCCGTACGACCAGTTCGCGGCGCAGCTGACCGCGAAGGAGTAAGGCAGGTTGCTGACCGGTGAGCACGGACTACCAGCAGGCGCGCGAGGCGCTCGGCGTGCGGCTGCGCGAACTCAGGTTCTCGTGCCCGGGCGGCCGTCTCACCGGTCAGCAGCTCGCCGAGGTGTACGGCTGGAACAAGTCCAAGGTCAGCAAGCTGGAGAACGGCAGGCAGACCCCCACGACCGACGACCTTCGGAAGTGGGCCGAAGCGTGCGGCCGGCCCGAGGCATACGACGAGCTGCTGGCCAGGCTCCGGGGGTTCGAGTCGCACATCCGCTCCTGGCGGCGGCAGCTGGCTTCCGGGCACAAGCCGGTCCAGGACACCCACCTCGGTGCGCACGCCGACGCCTCGGTGTTCCGGGGCTGGGAGTCCTCCATGATCTTCGGCATCCTGCAGACGCCGGACTATGCCCGATCGATCTTCACCCGGTACGCGGAGCTTCAGCGGTCGCCGCGCGACACCGAGGAGGCCGTCCGCTCCCGCATGAAACGGCAGGAAGCCCTGTACGACTCCTCGAAGCGGTTCCACCTCATCCTGTGGGAGGCCGCCCTCCACGCCCTGATCTGCCCGCCCTCGGTGCTGAACGCCCAGCTGGACCGCCTCTCGGGGGCCATCGGCCTGGACACGGTCGAGATGGGCATCGTCCCCTTGTCCGCGTCCCTCAAGATCCCTCCGGCCACCGCCTTCTGGATCTACGACGACCGCCAGGTGATCGTGGAGAACTGGCACGCCGAACTCTGGATCGATGACGTAGCCAGCGTCGACACCTACCTCCGGACCTGGCGCACCCTGCGCGAGTCCGCCGTCTACGGCTCCGACGCCCACAACGTCATCAGTTCGGCTAGGCGCGCCCTCAACCCTCGTTGACGTCCGAGGCGCCCCTCTTGTCGTCACCCGGCGTTACTCTGAACGGAGTTGATGGAGCGCCAGGTGGTGCGATCGGGGGGCCGAGGAATGGCGACGACGACAGGCGACGGGGACGACGCCCCCGAGAAGAATGACGGCGTACCCCAGGATCAAATGTCTTTTTGGCCTGATCCGTCGGTAGATGATCTGGTGGTACAACTCTCGCCTGCGGCCCGTGGGTTTGCTAAGAGAGTTCTTCAGGAACGTCGACAACGTTTCGAAGGACCCTTGTCAGACCATCGATTGGTACAGACCGCGGGTGAGGTCAACAACGTCTTCATCCAGCACTCCGCAGGTGTTCAAATCAGTGGTGACCTCGCGAGCATCCGTCCCGGCAGCCTTGCCGCGCAGCGGCAGAAGTTCCACTTCGAGTTCCTGAAGCATGCTCTGAAGCAGGCCGAGTGGACGTTCCGGCTGAGCGTGTACTTCATGACCGGCGGCGCGGTGGTGATCCTTGTGGGGGCCGTCCTGGCGTTGATGCACGCGGGGAGCCCCAATCACGGCTATGTGCCGCTCGTGACCGGCCTGACAGGTGCGTTGATCACCACCGGCGGAGGAGCGCTGGCCCTGCATTCGAAGCGAGCCATGACCAACCTGACGAAGGCGGCCGAACGCATCGAGGACAAGATCGATGCGGACCACCAGCTTGAAACCGCGACGACCTTCATCGACCGCGTCAGTGACCCGGAGGTCAAGGACCGGCTCAATGCAGCTGCCGCCCTGAAGGCCCTTAACATGCAGGCCAATCAGGCGATGGTCAATCGCCTCCTCCCCGACGAGCAGCCCAGGGAGATCGAGCCGGGCGAGACCGACCGCTGACGGCGAAGTCCGGGGGTGCCGGCTGCACCTCCGGGACTTCCGCACGTTCACAACACCTTGAGGGCTTTCAGCACTGCCAGGCACAGCAGGAGGCAGCTTGCGAAGGCGCCCCCGCCGTACAAAACGGCCTGCCCCGCAGGAGTGTCAGGCGAGTGGCTGACGAAGCCCGCCACCATGGCGACGATGACGGAGAACAGGGCGCAGACGACGATTACCAGCACCCTGACACCGAGAGAGGTTCGCGACCTGAGTTGCCTTTCCGGCGGTTCAGGCCTTGGCACGTAGCTCTCAGCCTGACCGCCACGTGTGTGTACGTGAGGTCTTGCTGAGGCCGTGCCGACGTTCTTGGCTCTCAAGTGGCGCCTTGCCGGGGCTCCGTGACGGCCGAACGCCCCGACCGGCCGCCGGAGACCCCACGGAGGACCGCGACGGGGCTACTGCCGGCCGGGGGCTGTCCGCACGGTGGCGGGTCAGCTCCTGGACACGCGCCGGCACCTACGCCTCGTGCCGGCCCCGCTGCCGGCAGAACGCACTGTCGGTGGCAGCCCTGGCCGCCGGCCTCCGACAGGAGGTGTTCACCCCGCTCACCTGGCGGCACGGCTCGCGAGGAGAGTTATGCTCCCGCTTCGCCGCCGTGCGCGTACGCCCGGCCGGCAAAGCATTCGAACGCCCCGTCAGGGCCGCAGCATCGGCCGAACAGGGCTCGTGGGACGGTGCCTTGCCTGACTGCTGGCTGCTTGTCGAATGGCCCGCCGAGGCCGAGGCGCCGACCGATTACTGGCTCTCCGACCTGCCCGCCGACACCCCGATCACCGACCTGGTCCGTCTGGCCAAGGTCCGCCGGCGCATCGAGCACGACTACCGCGAGCTCAAGCACGGCCTGGGCCTGGATCACTGCGAGGGCCGGTCCTGGCCTGGCTGGCACCACCACGTCACCCTCGTGACCGCTGCGTCGCTCGGCTATGCGTTACCGGTAAGGAAGGCGCCAGGATCGTGGTAACACCGTTCACGGACAGGTTCGCGTATCTCGCTGTGCTGGCCGGGCGGCGTTTCCTTGCCCAGCCCACCTGACTGTACGGGGACACGGCTCGGTGAGCGGTGTCTACCGCCAGAAAACCGATCCTGAACTGGGGCTTTGTGTCTCTCGAACGGTCGGTCGCCCATGGACACCGACGTCCCGGCTCCCGGCAGCCTTGTCGGCCGCGGGAGCCGATGGTCACACGGCCATGCCTTCCTGGAGCCAGCGGGAGACCCGGTAGGGCAGCCACCAGGCCAGATCACCGACTCGCAGGACGAGGTGTTCGGCCGTGAACTCCTCCAGTACGTCGGCGGGTACGTCGGCGTGGTGAACTCCGGGGTCGAGAAGGCTGATGGCGTCCTGGTAGCGGGGTTCGTCGGCGGTGAAGCGGCGCAGGTCTCCCCAGCGACGGTCGCGGATCTGCACGAATCCCGGACCTTGGCGCCAGACGAGCTTGCACAGGTAGTGGCGGGTTCGCCAGGCGTGCAGGGCCTCCTGGGCGTCCGCGAGACCGGTGATCGTGCGTGGCGGGTGCAGATGGGACAGCACCTTCCACTGGTGTGCGGAATGCTCCGGTGACAGACAAAGGTCCCAGTCGACGGAGACGGCGTGTGCGGTCAGGTCGCGGACCAGGCGCAGTCGGTCGATCGCCGGGCGGTGGGCCGTGGGATCGGCGGTGGAGAGGTCGACGGCTGTGTCCAGCTCGGCATGACGGACGCCCCCGGCAAAGAGGCGGTCGACGTTCTCGGCGTCCAAAGTCACCGGGACGGGCCCCAGGAACATGCCCGGCAGACGGCGGGCTTGCGGGTCGTGGTCGCGCCAGGCACGTATCGTCAGCTCCGGTGCGGTGGCTGTCATCTGTGGTCCTTCGTCACGGTCAGGAAATCAGGACAGGGCCGGCGTCGGCTCGGCCGGAGCGCCGGCTGGGGAGGCGGCGGGCAGACCGGCCTCGGGGCGCGCGTGGACGTGGCGCATGTAGTCCAGGCGCAGCAGGTCCTGGTTCACGGAGGCGGGGGCGATGTGGACGTACTGGCCCGCGTCGGTGAACACCACGCCGAGGGTGACCCACTTCTCCAGAAGAGCCTTGAGGTCCTCCGGTGTCCGCTCCGTGCCCCCTGCGGAAGCGGAGGCCGCCGCCGTCTTGCGGTGCAGCGCGGCAGCGGTGTGCGGTTGGTCCAGGAGCCGGAACACCGCGGTCTCGAACGGATCGGTGAGCTCCATGGTCCGCCAGTCGAACGAGCGCCGCCTGCTGACCAGCACGATGCGGTCACCGAGGTCGGTGTGGGTGAGGCGGGCGTCGGCATGGTGCTTCTGCCAGGCGGCGAGGCCGTCGTTGAGGCGGCCCACCGTCGGCTCCGTGATACCGCGCTGCGGGGCCTGGAAGACGTAGGCCAGGTCGTGCAGTTCCGCCTCGGGCAGGTCGTACGTGAACAGGTAGTGCTGCTCGGGCCGCAGCCCGGTGAAGCCCAGTTCGGGCCGGTTGAAGTACGGGCTGAAGCGTTCGATGGCGATCCGGGCGGACAGGTCGACCGGCGGGTCGAGGTGTTCCAGCGCGGGGAGTTGGCGGATGACGGGGTCGTAGTCGTCCGCCGTCTCACCGGGGAAGCCATGCAGGTAGTTCCATGACACCGCGAGCCCGGTCTCCGCCGCGTCGCGGAGCATGCGCACGTTCTGGCAGCCGCTGACTCCCTTGTCCATGAGGTCGAGGACCTGGCTGTTGAGGCTTTCGATGCCGGGCTGGACGTAGATGAGCCCCGCGTCCGCCAGGACCTGTAGTTGCGGGCGCCGCATGTTGGCCTTGATCTCGATGTGCATGCGCAGGTCGTATCCGCTGTCGATGATGCGGGGCAGGACCGTGGAGAGATAGCGCATGTCCAGGATGTTGTCCACCACGTACATGTCCAGCACCCGATGGCGCTCCGCCAGGTCCATGATTTCCTGGTAGAAGGTGTCGGGGCTCTTGCTGCGGAACTCCATGAACGAGCCGTTCAGACCGCAGAAGGTGCAGTGGTGCTTCTCCCCCCACCAGCAGCCGCGCGCGCCTTCGACGACCAGTTTCGGCTCCACCCATTCGTGTGCGACACAGGCGGCGAGACGCTCGAAGTAGCCGCTGTAGTCGGGGGGCAGGATGGCGGCGGGCGGCAACGGCCCGGTCGGCATCGGGTTGGCCATGTGCGCGGTGTCCGGTGTGCGGTGGCACAGCCCGGGGATCGATGCCGCGGCGGCCCGGTCGCCGCCCTGCAGCGCGGTCAGCAGCCGGGGGAAGGCGGCTTCGCCCTCGCCGCGGACCACGTAGTCGACGAAGGGGAAGTTGCGGTGGACGGCGGCCCCCTGTTCGCCATCGCAGTTGGCGCCGCCCATGACGGTCACGACGTGGGGGGCGAGGCGTTTGATCTGCCGTGCGGCGGCCAGTGCCGCGGCGTTCTGCTGGAAGGTGGACGTGAAGCCGACGACGTCGGGCCGGAGCTCCACGACCCGACGGGCCACATCCGCGACGAACTCGGGGACGGCGCGGTGCAGTTCCCGGGTCATGCGCATCCGTGACCGGCGCAGTTTGTCCGTCATCACGGCGACGAACTCCGAGTCCTTCCATTCCGGGTCGTCGTAGAGGGCGGAGGAGAAAACCCAGTCACCGCAGCCGAGGAAGTAGGAGGACAGCGCGTAGTAGTCGTAGTCCTCGGCGGTGAATTCCGTGCGGCTGGTGATCCAGTCGGTGAACTCCAGGTTGGCGTGCAGAACCTCACACGTCGCATCCGGGACGTGTTCGTCGACGCTTCGTTTGAGGATGCCGAGCGCCAGTGAGGGCAGATCGATGGGTGACCAGGGCATGTTGACGAGAAGAACGCGCACGGTGGCTCCTTGCGCACGAGCGGGCGGCGGGTATCGGGGAGGGAACCCGGCCGGCCCCCAGGGGGACCGGCCGGGCCATGGATCACTCCTCGTCGCTGCCGCCGTCGGCGTTGCGGATCGGGATGGTGATGGTGATGCCGACCTTGGGCTTGCGGTTCTCCTCGTCGTCTTCGAGCGGGTCGTTGTGGATGATGTCCTTCTGCATGGTTGTCCTCCTTCTCGGGTTCTCTCGAGTGGGCGGTGCCGTGCACGACCCGGTCCCGCTGTGTGCGTCAGCGGGACCGGGGTCCTCCCGGACGAGCCGGGGGACGTGAAGGGCCGGCGGGTGCCGGTGCGTGCAGGTGGCTGCGCAGGAAGGTCAGGGCGCGGCGCAGGACGGCGACGTGTGTCGCGCCGTCGTAACCGTCGTGTCCGGTGTCGAGCCACAACTGCTCGTGTTCGACGCCCGCGGCGGTCAGAGCGGTGAGGTAGCTGCGGATCTGCTCGGGCGGGCACTTGACGTCCTTGTGCGCGCCGACGACGAGCAGTGGTGCCGCCACGTCTGCCGCATAGGTCAAGGGCGAGCTGAAGGCGTAACGTTCCGGCACCTCTTCGGGGGTTCCGCCGAACCATCGGACGTCCAGGGCGCGCAGCGTGGGCGTGGTCATCCGGTGGGCGGTGACCCAGTCGGCGACGGGTTTGACCGCGATCCCTGCCTGCCACAGCTCCGGGCGGGAACCGAGGGCGAGCAGAACCAGGTACGCGCCCCAGGACACCCCCCACAGGGCGATCGCCCTGTCGTCGACGAGTCCCCGACGGACGAGATCGGCTCGTACGGCGGCCAGGTCCGCCACCTGGGTGTGGCCGACACTCCCCGCACCGGCCCCGAAGGCGCGCCGCCAGCGGGGGCCGTAGCCGGTGGAGCCGCGGTAGTTGACCCGTGCGACGGCGTAGCCGGAGGCCACCAGCGAGTGGACCACGCCGTCGTAGGCGTCCCTGTCGTGGTCGGCAGGCCCGCCGTGGACCAGGAACACGGCCGGCGGCAGAGCCGCGGAACCGGGGTCCGGACGGCCGGGCCGGCGCTCGCCGGAGGAAGAGGCAGGAGCCGAAGCGGAGTCGGTGCCGCAAGCGGAGTGCGGCAGACTGAGCAGCGTGTGGACGGGGCCGTCGGGTGTCGGGGTCCACAGGTCGGTGTGCCGGCCGGGTACGTGCGGCAGGGAGCCGGGCTGCGGCAGGGGGATACCGTCGGTCGCGTGGAGGACGGGCGGGTGGGCTGTGTCGGTCCACAGGTAATGCACCCCTCCGCCGGGCCGTGGCGCGGCATCGAGCAGGCTGCCGGCGGGCGTGGGGACGATGTGGCGCGTCCGGGTACGCAGGGACACCCGGTGCAGCAGCGAGCGGCCGTGGCGGTCCTGGCGTACCAGGACCTCACGGGTGTCGGGGTACCAGCGTGCGCTGATCTCCGTGTCGAAGCCGCACCAGTGGTGTGTGATCAGGCCGGTGCGCGGGCTCCAGGTCGCCAGCTGATAGCGGTCCTCGCTCTCGTGGACCAGCAGCAGTTCGGGCCGCCCGAGCCTCGGTGAGAAGCCGCGGCACCAGAACCTGCCCCGGGGGTCACCGGGCCGAGGGAGGGTGGAGACGACCCGTCCCGTGGCGGTCATGACGGTGATGGCCGCGTCACCGTCCAAGGCTCCCACCAGGGCCAGCAGGTCGCCTTCGGGGGTGATGCCGCCCAGGCGGCACGGCCCGGGTGTGGTGAGAACCTCGCGCGGATCCCGCCCGCGTCGCCCCACCAGCACGCTCGTCGTCCCGCGCAAGGTCGCGACCGCCGCGGCGACTGTACCGTCGGCCGTCACCGCCAGACCGCGCGGCAGCCCGGCCGGTGCCCCCGGCAGGCCGGGCAGTCGGCAGCCTCCCTCGAACGGCTGGTACCACCAGTGCCCTCGTCCGTCCGTGTCCTCCTCGAACCACCACACGTATGCGTCGGCGTCGATGGCGCAGTGCATCGTGCCCCCGGGCCGGTCGGTGACCTGCCGGGTCCTGCGGGCGCCCGCATCCCAGGTGAACACCTCGCAGCGGCCGCCGGCGTCCGCCGTGAGCACCATGCGACGCGGGTCGCGCGCGCACACCTCCGGGAGGGCGCTGAGGAAGACCTTGAAGGAGTCACTCACTGCTGCCTCCCGTCCAGGACGCCGCCATGGCCCGCCGCCGCACCCGAGCGGAGCACCCCGTGGGCTCTTGCCTGGGTGTACACGGCCAGGGCGACGAAGAGCACGGTGCACAGCAGCGCGGGCGTCCAGGTGTTCCAGGTGGTCACCAGTACCGCTGCCGCGGCCGGGGCACCGGCCGCGGCCAGCGCGGACACCGAGTCGAGCACGCTCGCAGCGCGCGACTGCACGTCCGGCGGTGTGCAGGCCACGGCGGCACTGGACAGTACGACAGTGATCAGCGGCACCAGCACGGACAGCCCGGCGAACGCCACCCCCCAGCTCCACACGCTGTCGGCCCACAGCAGGGACCCGCACGGCACGGGCAGCAGCCAGGCGACCGACGTCAGCACGCGTGCCGGACCGAGCCGTCGCACCACCGGGGCCGCCACCAGGGAACCCAGCAACCCGGCCGCCCCGGATGCCGTGAGGACCAGACCGATCGTGGCGCTGTGCGCACCGCCACCCAACTGGAACAGCGCGGTGTAGAACAGCAGGGTCAGCGTGCCGCCGGCCGTCGACGTCCACACCACGGCCAGGCGCAGCACCGGGGAGCCGGCAACCGTGGCCAGGCCGGCTTTCGCGGCGCCGGGCCATGCACGCCACGACCCGCGCCACGGTGGTCGAGGGCCGGCTTCCGGTGCGCCCGGGGCGGTGACGGGCAGGTCGAGGGGGGTACGAACGGCCCGTATGCCCAGGGTTGCTGCCGCGTAGGAGAGGGCGTCGGCCAAGAAGGGCAACGGCCGGGCGAGTTGGAACAGGGCCCCGCCCAGCGCCGGACCGAGGATGAGCGAGACTTGATCGCCCACCTGAATTCCGGCGGCCGCGCGGGGCAGTTCGTCGACGGTGGCCAGGTGGACCAGGGCCCCGCGCGACGCGGCCTCGTAGACTATGGAGCACAGCCGCTCCAGCAGAGCAAGCGCGATCACCACCCATAACGCGGGGCGGCCCAGACAGGTCAGCGCCAGCACCCCCGTGCCCAGGGCCGCGAATCCAGCCGAACCGGTCATGACGCGGCGCCGTTGTCCCTGGTCGGCCGGCACGGCGACGAGCGGTCCGAGAACCACTCCGGCGAGCGCGGCAGCGCTGGCGAACGCGCCCGCGGTGCCCGGGGAGTGGCCCAGATCCAGGAGCAACAGCGGAAGAACCAGTCCGGACGCCTGGCTGCCGAGTCCGTCGACCGCGTTGACCCACCACAGGATCCGTAAGTCACCGCGCCTCGGGCTGGGGCGAGGGGAAGGCGGCTCAAAGGGCGTGCCGTCCGCCGCGGCTGCCGGTGGTCCGGCCGAGGGGCGGTCCGTGTGTTCCCCGCGTGACCGCCGGAGGGCGGGGCCGGACTTGTCCTTGGGCGGGACGGGTCCGTCGGGGGGTTGCCGAATCGGAGACACGTCGACGTTCCCCACCCCCCGTACGCCCGGACAGCGGCGCTCGGCCGCCCTTTGTGTCGAATATGTGCGTGAAGCGTGAAAGTGAGCGGGAGCCTAGCCACTGCGGAACACTTGCGACAAGAGCCGGACAACGCGCAGTCACTGGCCCATACCCCGGGCATATGGCTGACAGCCGACTGTTCACAAAGGGCGGAACCGTGCATGCGCATCAGGCACCTCGGCCGGCGGGTCAGCGCGCCGGCAGGAAACGATCTGCTTCACGCCCGCACACCGACGGCGCGGTGCACCAGATGTTCCATAACGGCCGGTAAAGGGTGTCCACGACACAGGACCACGCCTTATGTGCCGTTTCCCGTGCCGTGATCACGGGTGCGGACCTCGGCCGGGGCAGCCGTTGCGCAACCGAACGCAGGTGACGGCAACCGCGGTGACGGATGCGGTGCGAAGGCCGCCCTCACGCGAAACGTGCCGCACTCCGGTCTCCCGATGCGCCAGAGGCGGCTGCACGCATCGGCCGACAACTCACCCCATCCACCGGCAACGCCCGGATCCTGTCCACGTGACGATCGCGGGGCGAGCGACGGGTGCGGCCAGAGATCGGTGATCAAGGCCGTGACCGGTCCAGATGTTCCATCGGCACCCGCAATGCCGTTGCGGGAAGCGGGACGCGCCCGAAGCGGTCCATGGTCGCGGGGCGCGCCTGGCCGGCAGTCGGCAGCCGGCAGCCGGCAGTCGGGCAGGTCGGCGGGAACGGCTGCAGAGCCCGCGGTACGCGTCCGGAGCGATGCGGCACGTGCTGTCGAAAATTTCGAAGGTGCCGACGACTCAGTGGCGGCCGGCGGTCGGGGGCCGGGCTGTGCTGCTGCGCTCGACCAGGCTGGTGGCCAGGTCGACGCGCAGCGCGGACGGTGGGTTGCCACGGGCGAGGTCGATCACCATGCGCGCGGCGACCTCGGCCATCTCGGTCAGCGGCTGGCGGACGGTGGTCAGGGGCGGGCCGACCCAGCGGGCGACGGGCAGGTCGTCGAAGCCGACGACGCTGAGGTCCTCCGGGATGCGCAGGCCCAATTCCCGTGCGGCCTCGTACACGCCGAGCGCCTGCAGGTCGTTGCCGGTGAAGATCGCGGTGGGCCGGTCCTTGAGGCGCAGCAGTTCCAGGCCCGCCCAGTAGCCGGTCTCGTGGTAGAAGTTGCCCTCGCGGACCAGTGCGGGATCGAAGGCGACGCCGCCCGTCTCCAGCGCGGCCCGATAGCCGTCGATCCGGGCGCGGCTGCACATCATCCGCCGTGGTCCGGCGATCATGCCGATGCGCCGGTGGCCCAGGTCGAGCAGGTGGCGGGTGGCGGCGAGGCCGCCGTTCCAGTTGGTCGTACCGACCGCCGGCACGTCCTGACCGGGGTCCCCGGCCGGGTCCATCACCACGAACGGGATGTCACGACTGGTCAGCTGCGCCTGCTGGGCCTCGTCGAGCCCCGACAGCACCAGGACCACGCCGGTGGGACGGCGGGCGAGCACCCCGTCCATCCAGGACTGCCCGAGGCTGAGCCGGCCCGAGGATTCCGACAGGACGACGCTCATCCCCTCTTCCCGGACGACGTTCTCGACCCCGCGGATGACCTCCATCGCCCAGGCGCTCTCGAGCTCGTGGAACACCAGCTCCAGCAAGGGGCTCGACGGGGCGCTGTTGCTGCGTCGCCGCTGGTAGCCGTACTGGTGCAGCAGCTCCTCCACCCGCTCCCGGGTGGCGGGGGCGACGTCCGCACGTCCGTTGACGACTTTCGAAACAGTCGGCGTGGACACCCCCGCCTCGCGCGCGATTTTGGCGAGTGTCGCCGCTCTGGTCACGAGCTCCTCCTGTGCTGCCCCGGTGTGCGAAGTACGTAGTCATCGGGGCTCTAGGAGACGGATATTAGCTGGTCAGGGCTCCAGTCGGTACGGCCGAATCGAGATCTGCCAAACCCTTGACGGAGATCGGCGTTACGCCTAGGTTTCCCGCAGCATTCGGAAATCCCTTCGAAATTTCGACGGAGCGGCAATCCCATGGGTTCTCTTCGCGTGACCGTTCGCAACGCTGCGACCCGGAACAGACTCGCCGCGGCAGCGGCAACGACCGCGCTGATGGTCGGTCTGACCACCGCGTGCGGGTCCAGCGGCGGCTCCAACTCCGGGGCGATCCACGTCCTTGTCTACGGGGACTCCGCGAACAAGGTCGAAAAGCAGATCGTCGACACGTTCAACAAGACCTCGAAGGTCAAGGTGGTCCTGGACACCATCCCCGGCGCCGACTACCAGTCCAAGCTCAACACGATCATCAACACCCCGCAGGCCCCGGACATCTTCTTCAACTGGGGCGGCGGCAGCATCGCGCCCTTCGCCAAGAAGAACCTCCTGCTCCCCCTGGACGACATGATCGCCAAGGACCCGGGGCTCAAGTCCAACTTCCTCCCCTCGGTGTTCAACACCGCGGTGATCGACGGCAAGTCCTACGGCGTCCCGATGCGCGGAACCCAGCCCGTGCTGCTCTTCAACAACAAGAAGGTCCTGGCGAACGCCGGCCTGAGCGTCCCGCAGACCTGGGACGACCTGATCAACGACGTCAAGGTGCTCAAGGGCAAGGGCGTGACCCCGATCGCGCTCGGCGGCGGCGACCAGTGGCCCACCCTCATGTGGTTCGAGTACGTCTTCGACCGGGTCGCCGGGCCGGACCTGTTCCAGAAGGCGCTCGCCGGAGACAAGAGCGCGTGGGCCACGCCGGAGAGCCACAAGGCTCTGGACATGCTGAAGCAGCTGGTCGACACCGGCGCGTTCGGCAGCAACTTCGACTCGGTGAAGTTCACCGACGGCGGGTCCCCGGCGCTGCTGGCCAAGGGCAAGGCCGCCTTCGAGCTGATGGGCTCCTGGGAGTACTCCACCCAGCAGTCCAACAACCCCGACTTCGCCAAGAACGGCCTCGGCTACAGCGCCTTCCCGACCGTCAGCGGCGGCAAGGGCGACCCGAAGGACCTGGTCGGCAACACCAACAACTTCTACTCCGTCCTGAAGAAGACCAAGCACCCCGACACCGTGGCGTCCTTCCTCAAGCTCATGTACTCCGACGAGTTCGTGAAGGCCCAGCTCGGCATCGGCAACCTGCCGACCACCACCAACACCGCCAAGTTCCTGTCCACCTCGGCCAGCCCGGACTACTCGAAGTTCCAGTTCGACCTGGTCAAGGCGGCCCCGTCGTTCCAGCTGTCCTGGGACCAGGCCTACCCGCAGTCGGAGGCCACGCCGCTCCACACGGCCATTCAGAAGTTCTTCGACGGCAAGACCGACGCCAACGGCTTCATCCAGGCGATGCAGTCGCTGTCCACCTCCTGAGTAGGACCGATGAGCTCCCTTTCTCTCGCAGCCGTGTCCGGCCGCCGTCTCAAGGCGCGCCGGGCGGGTGTCGGGGTGACCCGCCCGGGCTTCGTCTGGGCGGTACCCGCGACCGTCTTCTTCCTCCTCTTCGCGATCCTCCCGCTGGTGCTGGTCGCGGTGCTGTCCTTCACCAGCTGGGACGGCATCACCTCCCCGCACTTCAACGGCCTGGCGAACTGGACCAAGCTGATCCACGACCCGGTGATGGCCCAGAGCGTCTGGCTCACCCTCGTGCTCACCGTGCTCGGGGTCGTGACGCAGACGCCCATCAGCATCCTGCTGGGCGTCTGGGCGGCCGGACCCCAGCGCAACCGGGCCGTGCTGTCCGCGGTCTTCTTCGTCCCCCTGCTGCTCTCGGCGACCGCGGTCTCGGTGGTGTGGCGCGCCCTGCTCGATCCCAACTTCGGCATCCCGGGCCAGCTTCCCTGGCTGTTCGGCAACGGCAACCTGCTCGGCAGCCAGGCCGGTTCGATCGCGGTGCTGACCTTCGTCGGAATGTGGCAGTTCACCCCCCTGCACGCGCTGCTCTACCAGGGCGGCGCCCGCGCGATTCCGCAGGTGCTCTACCAGGCCGCGGCGATCGACGGGGCCGGCACCGTGCGGCAGTTCTTCCACATCACCCTGCCGCAACTGCGCAACACCATGATCACCTCGATGATCCTCATGGTCGTCGGCGGGCTGACCACCTTCGACACGGTGCTGATCCTCACCCAGGGCGGCCCCGGCACGGACACCACGGTCAGCGCCTACTACATGTACGAGCAGGGCTTCAAGGAGTACGACTTCGGCGCCGGCTCGGCCATCGCGCTGGTCCTGGTCGTGGTCGCCACCCTCATCTCGCTGGCCGTGGTCCGGCTCTCCGGCTACGACAAGATGCGCAGCACGGCGGAGGGGATCTGATGCGGCAGCGCCCCAACTACCTTGCCGGACTGGGCTCCCTGATATGGCTCGCTCTGATCGGCCTGCCGCTCTACGTGCTGCTGACCGCGACCCTGCGCACCACCTCCAACTACTCCACCCAGGGCCCGCTGAGCTTTCCGTCGCAGCTGACCCTGAGCAACTACTTCAACGCGTTCTCCAACGGCTTCGGCCAGGACTTCCTCAACACCCTGATCGTCACCGTCAGCGTCGTCGGCATCGTGCTGGTGGTGGTGCCGCCGCTCGCCTACGCCATCGTGCGCGCCCAGGGCCGGACCATCACCGTCGTGTTCCGGGTCTTCCTGCTGGGACTCGCGGTCCCCGCGCAGGCGGTGATCGTGCCCATGTTCTACGTGATCAGCCAGGCCGGACTCTATGACCACCTGATCGGCGTCATCCTGCCCACCGCCGCGTTCTCGCTGCCGGTGTGCACCCTGGTGCTGACCGGGGCGATGCGCGACATCACCCCCGACCTGTACGAAGCCATGGCGATGGACGGAGCTTCCCCGTGGCGGGTCTTCGGGCAACTCGTCCTGCCGCTGTCGAAGGGCGGACTCTCCTCCATCGTCGTCTTCTCGGCCCTCCAGGCCTGGAACGGCTTCCTCTTCCCGCTGATCCTCACCCAGTCGGACTCGACCAAGGTGATCACCCTCGGTCTGTACAACTTCCAGACCGAACACGGCGTCGACGTCCCCGGACTGCTCAGCGCCGTGGTGCTGTCCATGCTCCCCATCTTCATCGTCTACCTGTTCGCCCGCCGCGCCCTGGTCCAGGGGCTCATGGGGGTCGGAGGAAAGTGACCGGCAACGTGAACCCCAGCGTCGAGCTCGCCACCCCTGCGTGGCGGGACGTCTCGCTCTCCCCCGCGACCAGGGCCGACGCCCTGATCGCGGCGATGACCCTGCGGGAGAAGACAGCACAGCTGGTCGGCGTCTGGGTGGGCGCCTCCGACGAGGGCGGCGAGGTCGCCCCGCACCAGCACGAGATGGAGGAGCCGCCGGACCTGGACGAGCTGCTGCCGCACGGTCTGGGCCAGCTGACCCGGCCCTTCGGCACCGTTCCGGTGGACGCCGCCGTCGGTGCGCTCTCGCTCGCCCGCTCCCAGCAGCGCATCGTCGCCGCCAACCGCTTCGGCATACCCGCGATCGCCCACGAGGAGTGCCTGGCCGGGTTCGCGGCCTGGGGGGCGACCGCCTACCCGGTCCCGCTGTCCTGGGGAGCGACCTTCAACCCCGAGCTGGTGCGCACCATGGCCACCGCCATCGGGACCGACATGCGCGCCGTCGGCGTCCACCAGGGCCTCGCCCCCGTGCTCGACGTGGTGCGCGACGCCCGCTGGGGCCGCGTCGAGGAGACCATCGGCGAGGACCCGTACCTGGTCGGCACCATCGCCACCGCCTACGTGCAGGGCCTGGAGTCCGCCGGGATCGTCGCCACCCTCAAGCACTTCGCCGGCTACTCCGCCTCGCGGGCCGGCCGCAACCTCGCACCGGTCTCCATGGGCGCCCGCGAGCGCGCCGACGTCATCCTTCCCCCGTTCGAGATGGCGCTGCGCGAGGGCCGGCCGCGGTCGGTCATGCACGCCTACACCGACACCGACGGCATCCCCTCGGCCGCCGACCAGGAACTGCTCACCGGTCTGCTCCGGGACACCTGGGGCTTCGAAGGCACGGTGGTGGCGGACTACTTCGGCATCGCCTTCCTCAAGCTCCTGCACGGCGTCGCCGGAAGCTGGGACGAGGCCGCCGGGCTTGCCCTCGCCAGCGGCGTCGACGTCGAGCTGCCGACCGTCAGGACATTCGGACAGCCGCTGCTCGACGCGGTCGAGGCCGGCACCGTCCCTGAGGAGCTGATCGATCGCGCCCTGCGCCGGGTCCTGATCCAGAAGGCACAGCTCGGCCTGCTCGACCCCGACTGGAACCCGGTCCCGCAGGCGATCTCCGGAGCGGAGCCGGCCGTACCCGAGGCGCTGCGCGGCAGCGTCGACCTGGACCCCCCGGCCAACCGGAAGCTGGCGCGCGAGCTGGCGGAGCAGGCCGTCGTGCTGCTGCGCAACGACGGCACGCTCCCGCTCGGCCGCCCCCGCCGGATCGCGCTGATCGGCCCCAACGCCGACACCCCGACGGCCGTGCTGGGCTGCTACTCCTTCCCCGTGCACGTCGGCTCGCAACACCCCGGGGTCCCGGCCGGCATCGCGCTGCCCACGCTGCGCGAGACCCTGGCGGCCGAGTTCCCCGACGCAGAGATCTTCTCCGCGCCCGGTGCGACGGTCGACGGCGACAGCACGGCCGGCTTCGCCGAGGCGGTCGCGGCCGCCCGCGTTGCCGACGTCGTGGTGCTCGCTCTCGGCGACCGCGCCGGCCTGTTCGGCCGCGGCACCAGTGGCGAGGGCTGCGACGCCGAATCGGTCCAGCTGCCCGGCGTGCAGCAGCAGCTGCTCGACACCCTGCTGGACGCCGGCACGCCCGTGGTGCTCGTCATGCTGGCGGGCCGCCCGTACGCACTGGGCCGCGCCGACACGGAGGCGGCGGCGATCGTGCAGTCCTTCTTTCCCGGGGAGGCGGGCACCGAAGCGATCGCCGGCGTGCTGAGCGGGCGGGTGAACCCCTCCGGACGGCTGCCCGTGAGTGTGCCGCGGCACAAGGGTGTTCAGCCCTCCACCTACCTGGCCGCCCGGCTGGCCCAGGACAGCGACGTGTCCAGCACCAGTACCGGCGCGGCCTACGGGTTCGGGCACGGGCTCGGCTACACCACGTTCGAGTGGTCCGCGCTCGACGTCGGCGTCGCGGAGACCGGCACCGACGGCAGCTTCCGGATCGCCTTCGAGGTCCGCAACACCGGCGACCGCTCCGGCTGCGAGGTGGTGCAGTTCTACCTGCACGACCCGGTGGCCTCCGTGGTCCAGCCGATGCAGCGCCTCGTCGGCTACCGGCGCCTCCCGCTCGAAGCCGGGGAAGTCTGCCGGGTCCTCCTGGACCTTCCCGCTGACCTGGCCTCCTTCACCGGCCGCGCGGGCCGCCGCATCGTCGAACCCGGCGAGCTGGAACTGCGGATCTCCGCCAGCAGCACCGACCACCGCATCACGGTCCCGCTGCGCCTGACCGGCCAGGTCCGGGAGGTCGACCACACCCGCAGGCTGCACCCCGTCGTCACCGTCGAGTCCCGCTGACGCAACGAGAGCCCCGCGTGGACACCCACCTGCCCGAGGAGGCCCGCTCGTACGGGGGCATGGGCCAACCTGCTCCGGGCGCATCTCGGGGTGGACACGCGCGGGCCGGGCTCGGGCTGGAGCCGGGCCGCGACCACCGGGCCGGCCGGGGCGGGGCGG